>NZ_LSKH01000001.1:0-2697 GCF_001557395.1 Sphingomonas sp. CCH5-D11
CGCGGTGGAGCGCCATGCTACTTCAAAGTTGCCCAGCGACGACATCGATCAGGTGCTTACCATGGGGTTTCGCGGGGAGGCACTCCCCTCCATTGCGAGCGTCGCGCGGCTCACGCTGGAAAGCCGGGTGCGAGGGGCTGACGGCTGGAGTCGCGCGATCGACAATGGCGTTCTCGCCGCCGAGGGCCCAGCTGCGCTCCCCCCGGGTACACGCGTCATAGTGGAGGGGCTGTTCGAACGTGTTCCGGCGCGCCGCAAGTTCCTGCGATCGGGCCGGAGCGAATATGCCGCATGCCTCGATGTGGTCCGTCGGCTCGCGATGGCGCGCCCCGACATCATCTTCACCGTGGAGCATGATGGGCGGCGGGTGCTCGCCGCATTGCAGGCCGAAGATCGCCCGGCGCGAGTGGCTTCGCTGACGGATCGGGCGCTGAAGGAGAACAGCGTCGCCATCGATATGGCGAGGGAAGGGGTGGTGCTTGGCGGTGTCGCCGGGTTGCCCACCTTCCACCGGGGCGTCGCCGACCATCAGTACCTGTTCGTCAATGGCCGGCCTGTGAAGGACCGTTTGCTTATTGGTGCAATCCGCGGCGCCTATGCCGAGATGATGCCGCGCGATCGGCATGCTGTCGTTGCGCTATTCCTTGATCTGCCCTCTGATCAGGTCGACGTGAACGTTCATCCCGCGAAGACCGAGGTGCGGTTCCGCGATCCTGCTATGATCCGAGGATTGATCGTTTCCGGTCTGCGACGCGCGCTCGATGAAGCAGGACACCGAGTGGTCCAACGCGCGCCCGAGGATGTGCTGGCGGGGTTCGCCGCCGGGTTGAGCGCGGGCGTGGGTCAGCGCTTGATGACCGCAGATCCCTTTGGCGAGGCGGGGCAACCGGTCGGTCAGCAATTTGCCGGCAGCATGGTGCGGGACCAGCGCCCGACCTTCTTCTCCCCTCCGCCGCAGGCACGCGGAGAGCCTGCCGTGGCCCTGCCCCCCGATGTGCAAGCGCATCCCTTAGGCGTGGCGAGGGGGCAAGTCGCGAAAACCTATATCGTCGCCGAGGCAGAGGACGGGCTTGTCATTGTCGACCAGCATGCGGCACACGAACGGCTGGTGCTGGAGCGGATGCGAGCCGCGCTGGCCAACGGGCGGGTGAGCGGGCAGGCATTGCTGATCCCGGAGGTCGTCGAACTCGACGAGACCTGTTGCGACCGCCTGGAAGGCAGGATTGCGGAACTGGCGGAACTGGGACTTGAGCTTGAGCGGTTCGGGCCCCGTGCGATGCTGGTTCGCGCCACCCCGGCCTTGCTCGGCAGCGGCGATCCCTCGGGGTTGGTGCGCGACCTTGCGGACGAACTGGCTGCGTTTGACGAGGCACTGTCGTTGCGCGAGCGCCTGGATGCAGTCGCGGGAACAATGGCGTGTCACGGTTCTGTCCGCGCAGGACGGATCCTGTCGATTGCCGAGATGAACGCGTTGCTTCGCGAGATGGAAGTGACGCCGCATTCAGGGCAATGCAATCATGGTCGGCCAACCTGGGTCAAAATGCCGCTGGAGCAGATCGAGAAGCTTTTCGGCAGGAAGTGAGCGACGCCGCTTCAGCGATGCGATGGTAGTGCGAGTGACGGGCTGGACGTTGTGGGCTCACGCGCGGAGCGATGAACAGCGATCGGAGCAGCCGACGCATGTTCGTCGCTTTCTCGCCGCGTCGGCCTGGTAACGCATTCGCGTGGACGGGAAGCCAAGCAAGCCCCCGCGTTCATCGAAGGGAAACTTTCGACGTCGGCCGGCATTGTATGTTGAACATGTCTCCAGAGTTTCTCTCATGAAGCAGATCGTGCCCCTCGTTCTTGCGCTTATTCCACTCGCCGCGGTGGTGGGTGCGTGTGTGGCGGTGCCCTGACGCCTGGCACTCAGCTGGGACAGGATCTGAAGCGGTCCCATTGCAATATGGTTGTGCGCAACCTATTCTCCGTATCGTACAGACCGGAGATGCACGATGAGCACGCTTTACTCGACGAAGGTAACTGCAACGGGTGGTCGCAGCGGATCCGTCCGCAGTGAAGACGGCATTCTCGATCTCTCGCTCGCCATGCCGAAAGAGTTGGGCGGCAAGGGTGGCGCAACCAATCCGGAGCAGCTATTCGCAGCAGGATATGCTGCCTGTTTCGAAAACGCTGTGATTCACGTGACCCGTGCTCAGGCAGATCGGGTGCGGGATGGTGACATCGAGGTGGTAGGTGAGGTTGGCCTGCTTCCGGGTAGCGGTGGCGGCTTCAACCTGGCCGTGACGCTGGACGTCACCATCGCCGGCGTGGATCAGGCGAAGGCGGAAGAAATCGTCAAGGCCGCGCATGCGGTGTGCCCATATTCGAACGCAGTGAAAGGCAACGTGGACGTCACGTTGAACGTCGCGACCCGATGAGTGACAAGGTGGCGGTTAATGGGAGCGATCCGCTTCGGTTGGATCGCCAGGTATGCTTTCCCCTTTATGCCGCCACCAACCTCATCAATCGGCTCTACACGCCGGTTTTGCGTAATCTGGGGCTCACCTACCCGCAGTACCTCGTGCTCCTGGTTTTGTGGGAGGAAGAACCGCAGACCGTAGGCGCCCTTGGTGCTCGACTATTTCTCGACAGCGGCACGCTCACCCCCTTGCTCAAGCGGATGGAAGGCAACGGGCTCCTCGATAGGCGCCGGGA
>NZ_LSKH01000010.1:0-5812 GCF_001557395.1 Sphingomonas sp. CCH5-D11
GCCTTCATGGTGCCGATGTAGAGCGTCTTGTCCGCTGCGTCATAGACACGCAGCCAGACTTCGTCCGTCGCGGTCAGCGTCACCTGCGGCGCGGCCTTGGGCGCAGCCGTCGGCTGTGCCGCCGGCACCGCTACCGCCACGGACGGCGCTGCCGGCACCGGGGTTCCGTCACCGCCGCGGAACAGGCTGCTGCCCAGCCAGAGGACGGCGAGCACCACGATCGCCAGCGCGACGCCGGCGGCCGCGATCACCAGCCCGCGGCTGGGCACACGCGTCGGATCGGCAACCTCATAGGGCTGGTATTTGGGCGTCACGCGCGGCGCGTCATTCGCCTCGGCGCGCACGTCCCGCGCCAGCGTCACCTCGTCCTCGCCGACCGCACGCGCATAAGCGCGCACGAACCCGACGGCATAGGTGGGCGACGGCAGGGCACCGTAATTGGACGCCTCGATCGCCTCCAGATGACGCAGCGGCACGCGGGTGCGAGCGCCGATCTCGGCCAGCGACATGCCGTGTCGCTCGCGCGCGGCGCGCAGCCTCTCGCCAACAGGTTGCGGGAAGAGCGTCGCGTTGTCGCCGCGCTCGGCCTCAGTCATTCGCTTCTCCGCTTCGGGCGAACCGACCCCGTCCGCCCTCGGTGGCACGTCTCCCAGAGCGAGCCATCTGTGTCAATCGAGCCACACCGCTTTTGATCCGCGACGCCCCTCGCTTTGCCGAGGCGCCGCCGGTCCTCATCCCAGCTCCACCCCATTCGTCTGCGCCCATGTGCCCAGTGCCGCACGCATGTCGCGGGGGGGATCGGCCAGAAGTCGGGACATTTCCGCGCGTACTGCCGCATAGTTCAGCGATTGCACCATGGCCTTGATCGGCCCCACCGCCGCCGGCGTGATCGACAGTCGGTCGATGCCGATGCCGATCAGCGCCAGCGCCTCGAGCGGCCGTCCGCCCATCTCCCCGCAGATCGCCACCGGCACGCCTGCCGCCCGCGACGGCTCCAGCACGCTGGCGATGAAGCGCAGGATGGACGCCGAAAGCCAGTCGTACCGCTCCGCCAGCTTCGGATTGGCGCGGTCGGCGGCGAACAGGAACTGGGTCAGATCATTGGTGCCGATCGACAGGAAATCCACCTGCGGCAGCAACAGGTCCAGCTGATAGGCGAGGCTCGGCACCTCAAGCATGGCGCCATATCGGATCTCGATAGGCATCCGCCGATTGCGCGAGGCCAACCAGGTGCGCTGCTGCTCGAATAGCGCCCGCGCTTCGGCAAACTCCCACGCCTCGCTGACCATCGGGAACATCACGTTCAGCGTGCGCCCGGCCGCGGCATCCAGCAGCGCGCGTGCCTGCGCCTTCATCAACCCGTTGCGCTCCAGCGCCAGCCTCAGCGCGCGCCAGCCCATGGCCGGATTTTCCTCGTCGCCGTCATGCTGCGCCAGGTATGGCAGCGCCTTGTCCCCGCCGATATCCACCGTGCGGAAAATCACCGGCCGGTCGCCGGCGACGTCCAGCACTTCGCGGTACAGCCGCTGCTGGCGCTCGCGCTGCGGCAACGTTGCCGACACGAGGAACTGGAATTCGGTGCGGAACAGGCCGATGCCGTCCGCGCCGGTCACGTCCAGTGCCGCCACGTCATCGCGCAGGCCGGCATTGACCATCACGGTCACACGATGGCCGTCCTTCGTTTCCGGCGCGACATCGCGCAGCCGCGCATAGGCGGCCCGACGCTTCTGCCTCAGCGCCAGCTTGGCCTCGAACGCTTCTTCCATCGGGCTGGACGGGCGCACCACCACCGATCCCTCGCCCACGTCCAGCAGCAGCATGTCGCCCTCGGCGATCTGCCGGCGCACGTCGCGCACCCGGCCCAGCACCGGCACGCCCATCGCGCGCGCTACGATAGTGACATGCGCGGTCAGCGATCCTTCCTCCAGGATCACGCCCTTCAGCCGCCGGCGATCATATTCCAGCAGTTCCGCCGGACCCAGGTTGCGCGCGATCAGGATGGTGTCCTGCCTCAGGCCAAGCTGCGCCGCCGTGCCCATCTGCCCGGAAACGATGCGCAGCAGCCGGTTGGACAGGTCCTCCAGGTCGTGCATCCGGTCGGCCAGCAGCGGATCGTCGATCTGCCGCATCCGCTGGCGCGTGCGCTGCTGCACCCGCTCGATCGCCGCTTCCGCGGTCAGCCCGCTGTCGATCGCCTCGTTGATGCGGCGCGCCCAACCCTCGTCATAGGCGAACATCTTGTAGGTCTCGAGCACTTCCTCATGCTCGCCGCCGACGCCGAACTCCGCCTCTCGAGTCATGCGGTCGATCTGCTCGCGCATCTTGTCGAATGCGGCATAGACGCGGTGCCGCTCGGCTTCCGTGTCCTCGGCCACCGTATGTTCGATATGAATGCGTGGCTGGTGGAACACCGCAGCACCTGCCGCCATGCCCTCCACCAGCTTCTGCCCGGTCAGGCGGATGCTGGCGGTGGGCTGCTGCGGCCGATTGCGCGGCCCTGCAGGGTCGATCAGCCCGGCATTGGCGATCAGCTCGCTGAGCACCATTGCCACGGTCTGCAACGCCTCGATCTCGATATCGGCATAACGGCGCGGATCGGCATGCTGCACTGCCAGAACGCCCACCGAACGCTCGCGCCGGATGATCGGCACGCCCGCAAAACTATGGAACCGATCCTCGCCCGTTTCGGGCTTATAGGCGAAATCCGGGTGGCTCGCGGCCTCATCCAGGTTCAGCACTTCGCCATTCTCGGCAATGGTGCCGACCAGCCCCTCGCCCATGGCAAGCTTGGTGACATGAACCGCGTCCGCCGAAAGCCCGCGCGTCGCGAACAGTTCCAGCACGCCTTCCCGCAGCAGGTATATAGAACAGACTTCGCTGTTCAGCGCCTCGCCGATGATCTCGACCACCTGGTTCAGCTTGGCTTGCGCATTGGAGCGGGCCGCCATGACATCGTGAAGGTTGACCAGTATTTCGCGGGCAGAGGCGGCAGCGGACAGCATCAGGTGTCGCTAGCAGGCGAACAGGCTGGGTGCCACGCAACATTTTGTTGCGCGGCATTGCAGCGAAATGTCAGTTCTTGCGTTTCTTTTTCTTCGCCTGCGGCTGGGGCTTGCCATCGCGCGGAAACAGCACGGCCGCGACGCCGATCGCGATCGCACCGACGCCGGCCGCCGCTCCCACGATCCGTCCCACGGACCATCCACGCCGCGGCTCGGCCCATTCCTCCTCCGGCTTCTGCGGTGGCGCAGGCGGGCTTGGCGGGTGCGGCGGCTCCTGGATCGGATAAGGCGAGGTATTGGCGGGCGGCACCGGGGGCGTCTGCGTCATCTTGATCCTCTTGTTGGCGACAGAAGAACGCCGGCCGCTGTCACCGGGTCCCATTGGACATCGCTTCAGCAAAATAGCGCCGCGCTGCCAAGGCCGTTCCCTGTCCCGTCGCTGGGCGGTGCCCCATCTGTGATCAGCAGTTCAACGCCTTGACGCTCCACGGCATTTCGGCAACGCATCGATAATCTTGGGGGCGGATCAGCATGGCATTGTTCAGCGGTACTTCGGCGGCCGACTATTATTCGGGCACTGACGACATTGACGTAATCAACGGCGAAGACGGCAATGATCGACTGTTCGGCGGGTTGGGCGCCGATCGGATCTATGGCGGATCGGGAAACGACATTCTCACCAGCGGCATGGCGCTGGTCGATTTCTTCGGTGCCTTTCTCCCGGCGCGGTTCGATGCCGCCGCGGATCAGGATCGGGTGGACGGCGGCATCGGCGATGACGTCATCGGCGGCGGCTATAACGACATTCTGCTTGGCGGAGAGGGCGTCGACACGTTGTTCCTCGATCTGACGGCCGCGGATCAGGGCGTGACGCTCAACTTCGCCACCCAGTCGTCAGGGGGGTCTGCGCGCCTCGGTACCGGTCGCATCGCCGGTTTCGAGCGGGTCGGCTCGATCTTTGGCAGCGCCTTTGACGATGTCGTGCGCCTCGGAAATCTCGCAACGGGCGCGACGCTGGGCGATCATGTCGATGGCGGCGACGGCAATGACGTGATCGACGGCCGCGCGCTGGGCAGCGCACCCGGCAACGGCTCCTCCGGCGGCGACGTGATCGTTGGCGGCTCCTATCGCCTCGCAGGCGGCGCTGGCGATGATCAGCTGTTCGGCAGCGACTTCGCCGATCGTTTGCAGGGCGGCGACGGCAATGATCGCCTGGTTTCCGGCCTGGGACGCGACACGCTGCTCGGCGGCGCGGGCGACGACGTGATCGATCTGCGGGCGAAGGGCTATTCCGGCTTCAAGGACGTGGACGGCGGGGATGGCCAGGATCTGGTTCAGGTGCTCGGCAGTCGCGGCAGCTACAAGGTATTCCTCACGTCGGAGGGTCGTACGGTCCTCTACCGCGACTTCGGCTCCTATGATGAGGAATATCATCTCGCCGACGTGGAGACGGTGCAGTTCGGCAAGACCGCTGTTTCGATGGCCGATCTGCTGGTCGCTTATCGTGTCGGCACCGACGGCGCCGATTGGATCGGGCCCGGGCAGGCCGATCGCTACGGACGCACGTCCACAGACGGCAAGGACACGCTATACGGCCTGGCCGGGAATGACGTGCTGGACGGCGGCCGCGGCCCCGACACTTACTACGGCGGCGAAGGGGCGGACACGTTCATCCTCAACAATGCCGGCGATCGGATCATGGATGCCGAAGAGGCGGACCGGGTCATCAGCAGCGTCAGCTATTCGGAAGCCGGTGGCTCAAGCGGCGTCGGCCAGGTCGAGCTGAGCGGCCGGGCCGACATTGACGCATTCGCCCCCTCTTCCTGGGTCGTGCGGGGCAATGCCGGCGACAACCATCTGACCGGGCGGGGTGAACTGGAAGGCGGTCTTGGCGACGACCTGCTCACCGGCACCTATGGGACCGCGGTGGCGAGCTACGAACATGCGGCCCGCTGGGTTCGCGTCAGCCTCGCCGTCAGCGGCGCGCAGAACACGCTCGGCGCGGGGATCGATACGCTTGATCAGATCAGGGGACTTCGCGGCTCCCAATTTGACGATCTGCTCATCGGCGGTGACGGCGACGACACGATCGAGGGCGCAGGCGGCAGTGATCGCATGCGCGGCGGCGCTGGCATCGATACACTCGATTATGGTCATGCGGCGGCCGGCGTTCGCGTTGACCTGGCCTTGAACGGCGCGGCGCAGGATACCGGCGGCGCCGGCATGGACACGATCTGGGACTTCGAGTTCCTCTTCGGCTCCGCGCATGATGACATGCTGATCGGCAGCGACAGCACAGACGGCAATTACCTGCGTGGCCGGGACGGCGATGATGTCCTGATCGGTCGCGGCGGTCTCGACACGTTGGAGGGCGGGGCCGGCGCTGACCTGTTCGTCTATGATGCGATCGGCACGGGCGACTGGATCATGGATTTCGGCCTCGGCGAGGACCGGATCGATGTGTCGGCCATCGATGCCGATGCCAATGTGGCAGGCGATCAGGCCTTCCGTATCGTCGATGCCTTCACCGGCGCGGCGGGCGAGCTCGTCATTACTCAGCCGCTGGATTCCCATGGGCAGATCCGGGCCGATGTGGACGGCGACGGCCAGTCGGATCTGACCCTGCTTTTCTACGCCACTATCCCGGACGACATCGCCGCCCGCATCATCCTGTAGCGATCAGTCGAACAGCCCATCCTGGCTGCCCGCCGGCGGATTGAGGCCCAGATGCTTCCACCCGCCGGCGTTCAGCATCCGTCCCCGCGCCGTGCGCGCGACCAGGCCGAGCTGAATCAGATACGGCTCGATCA
>NZ_LSKH01000099.1:0-56177 GCF_001557395.1 Sphingomonas sp. CCH5-D11
ACCCTGCCCGCGCCAGTCGAACGCGGCAACCGACCACCCCCCGGCATGCCAGTGCGCGAACGTCTCCAGATATTTTTCGAAAACGTCCCCGCGCCCCGTCTGGAACAGGATGCCACCGCGCCCGCTGCCGCGCCAGTCGAACCGCCGCAGTTGCCACCCATCCGGCGCGGACCAGTGCGCAACGGTCGCATCGGCCGGGATCGCCCGGCGGATCGGGGAAGATGTATTCATGATGAGGCGGCTTGGTTACGGTTTCGCAAGCCATTCCGTCTAGTGCCGCCTCCTTATGGGGTGGAATTTTCTTTCCTGGGCGCTGCCGATCATGCTTGGCCTGCTGTTGCTTTCGGCCGGCATCGAAGACGCACGCGTCCGTGAAATCGCCAACTGGAAGAACGCGGCCATCGCTCTCCTGGCGCCCTTGTGGTGGCTGGCGATCGGCATCGCGCCATGGCCGGGCATGGCGGTTCAACTGGCCGTCGCGCTGGTGACGCTCGCACTGTTCTGCGTTGCATTCCACTTCGGGCAGATGGGCGGGGGCGACGTGAAGCTGATCGCCGCCCTCGCGCTCTGGATGCCGGTGACCGCGTTGATCCAGCTTCTGCTGATCATGTCGATTGTTGGCGGGGCCATCACAATAGTGATGCTGATTGATCACAGGTTTCGCAAAAACAGCGGAAATCCCGAGATCCCCTACGGTGTCGCGATTGCCATCGCAGGACTGATCGGACTGCGCGAACCGCTTCTTAACCACTTCACCTAATCATACGCCAGCATGGGCAACACTGGCCAGCGCTGATGCGAAAGGCACGATGATTCATGGATAGTCGCAAGGTCATATTGCTGATTGGCGCTTTGTTCGTCGCAGCGATCACTGCCTTCATGGCGCGCTCGCTCATCATGGGCACCAGCGCGCCCCAGGCGGGCGCCGTTCCAGGCGCGCCGGCGCCGGTACCCGCCGGGCCGAAGGTATTGGTCGCCACGCGCGCCCTGCCGGTCGGCACGATCCTGGACCCGGCCTCGGTGAAGTTCCAACCCTGGCCCGCCGAGCTCGTCGAGGGCGCCTATTTTCAGGAAACCCCAGAGTTCGACATGAAGAACGTGCTGGGCACGGTGGTGCGCAATCCGATTACGGCCGGCCAGCCGATCACGCAGGGCGCGCTGGTGAAGCCGGGTGACCGCGGGTTTCTGGCTGCCGCGCTCGGCCCCGGGATGCGCGCCGTTACCGTGCCGGTATCCACGCAATCCTCCGTTGCCGGCTTCGTCTTTCCCGGTGACCGGATCGACCTGTTGCTGACGCAAAGCGTGGAAGGTGGCGGCGATGGCCCTCCGCTTCGCGTGTCGGAAACGATCCTGCGCAACCTGCGCGTGCTCGCCACTGACCAGCGGACCAGCCAGGAAAAGGACGAAAGCGGCAATACGGTCGTCCAGGCCTTCTCCACCGTTACCATCGAGGCGACGCCGAAGATCGCGGAACAGATCGCGGTGGCGCAGACCATGGGCACCATTTCGCTCTCGCTCCGCTCCATCGCGGACAATGCGGCGGAGCTGGAACAGGCGATCGCCTCGGGTGACGTGAAGGTGCCGGAGGGCGGCGATCCGAAGGCGGAGCGCGATATGCTGCTGCGCGTCGCCAGCGCGCCGCAGGCCGGCAACCCCACCTATGCAGTCGGAGCGGACGTGTCGCGGTTCCAGCGGCGTACCGTGCCCGGTCGGGTGCAACAGCCATCCATGATGCCGAGCGCGCCCAGCGCTGGCGGCGCACCGGCAACGTACCCTGGCGCGGCGGTTCGCCCGTCCGGACCGGTGGTGAGGATCGCACGCGGCAACAACGTGACCGAAGTGCCGGTCGGAGGGAAGAACTGAGATGCGTGTTGCTTCAAAGCCAATCCGCCTGTCCCTCGCCCTGGCGATCGGGACTGCGGCGAGCGCGATCACGCCCGCAGTGGCGCCGGCGCAGAACGCAGCCGTGTCGGGCCGGACGCTTCAGGTCGCCACCAATCGCGGCCAGCTGATCAATCTGCCCCGGCCGATGACCGATCTGTTCGTGGCAAACCCGGACATTGCCGACGTTCAGGTCCGCTCCCCAACGCAGCTTTATGTGTTCGGCAAGAAGCCGGGCGAGACGACCATCTCGGCGACGGCCAAGGGCGGGGGCGTGGTCTATGGCGCGACCGTTCGCGTCGGCAACAATTTCGACTCGCTCGGCCAGATGCTGTCGATGGCGATGCCGGAAGCCAATATCACGGCAACCACCATGAACGGCGTGGTGCTGCTGACCGGCACGGTCGCGAGCCCCGATGACGGCGCGGAAGCAGAGCGGCTGGTTCAGGCGTTTGTCGGCGAGGAGACCAAGGTCATCAGCCGCCTGCGCACCGCCACGCCGCTGCAGGTGAACCTGCAGGTCCGCTTCGCCGAGGTGAGCCGCAGCTTTGTGAAGAATATTGGCGCAAACCTGACGACGATCGACGGCACAGGCGGATTCAAGTTCGGGATCGGCAGCGGCCGACCGGTCGGCACCATCAACACCACCCCAGGGCTTCCGCTTGGTGTCGGCGGCACCGTGCAGGGCTACACGATCGATCCGACGGCGATCACCTATCTGCCCAATGGCCAGATCGATCCCAGCTCCATCAAGCTGATCCAGCAGGCCGGCACGACCATCACCCCCGGTGCGCAGCATACGACCATCGGCTTCCTGACCAAGCTTCTGGGGCTGAACCTCGCCGGAGCGCTCGATCTTGGCGAGCGGATCGGCCAGGTGACCAGCCTTGCCAACCCGAACCTGACGGCGCTGTCGGGCGAGACGGGCACCTTCCTGGCTGGCGGCGAAATCCCGATCCCGATCGCTCAGGGGCTGGGCGGCGTCGGCGTAGAATATAAGCAATATGGTGTCAGCCTGGCCTACACACCGACAGTCCTGTCGGATGGTCGCATCTCCTTGCGCGTGCGCCCAGAGGTGTCACAGCTGGACTATTCCAATGCGGTGGCGATCGGCGGCGTACAGGTCCCAGGTCTCACCACTCGGCGGACGGAAACCACGGTGGAGCTTGGCTCCGGCCAGAGCTTCATGATCGCCGGCCTGCTGCAGAACAATCACAACAACTCGATCGAGAAAACGCCCGGTGCGGGCGACATCCCGATCCTGGGCGCGCTGTTCCGTTCGAATGGTTTTCAACGCAACGAGACCGAGCTGGTGATCGTGATCACGCCCTATCTGGTGCAGCCGGTGAACGGCAACGACATCAAGCTGCCGACGGACGGATACAAGTCACCGACCGACGTGGAACGCGTGCTGCTGGGCCAGCTTTCGTCGGGCACGACCGGGGGAGATCGACCCAAGCCGACGCTTGAAGCCGGCCCCCCTGCTGCTCCGGCGATCGGCGCAACAACGCCGATCCAGCCAGCCGCACCCGTGCCGCTGCCCGCGACCGGCGGTGATGAAAAGGCCGTGAACGCGGGCAAGGGCAAGAAGGATAAGAAATCGAACACGCCCGCGCCGGGCTTCTCGTTGAACTGATGGTGACGGTGAGGAACAGCAACATGCGCAAACGCACACTCCTCCTGGCGCTCGCGCCGGTCCTGATGATCGGCGGCTGCGGCGGCACCATGAACCGCGGGCTGGAATCGGTGCATCAGCCGGTCGTCGCCCGCGCCGATTATGCGTTCGACGTCGGCGCTGGCCCTGGCGGCCTGGCACCCGGCGAGCGTGAGCGGCTGGGTGCCTGGATGGGCTCGCTGAAGGTCGGCTATGGCGATCGGATCGCGGTGGACGATCCGGCGCGCGACCCTGCCACCCGCGCTGATGTTGCCGCGGCGGCCGCGCAGTTCGGATTGCTGGTGTCGGACGAAGCGCCCGTCACCCCTGCGCCGATCGCGCAGGGGACGGCGCGCGTGGTGGTCAGCCGCGCCCATGCCTATGTGCCCGGCTGTCCGGACCACAGCCGCATGTACCAGCCAGATTATGAAGCGCACACATCATCCAACCAGGGCTGTGCGGTGAATTCCAACCTGGCGGCAATGGTTGCCAATCCGACAGATCTGGTGCGCGGCGAAGGTGCCCGCAATCCTTATGACCCGGCGGTCGCCACCAAGGCGATCGATCGCTTCCGCAAGGCAGAGCCGACCGGGAGCGGCGGCACCAAGGTGCAGGCGGACGGCACTGGCGGACAGTCGGGGGGACGCTGACATGAATGCACCATGGAAACCCGCGGGCGCGACGAACCGCGAACCGTTCGTCGCGTATGTCTGCGACGAGAACACCGCCGAGGCGCTGCGGCCGGTGGTCAGCGAGATGGGCTGGTCCGCCGAGAAGGTAAACAAGGGCGGGCTGCGCAATGCTGTGCAATCCCTCTCCGTCTCCGCCTCGCCGCAGATCCTGTTCGTCGATCTTGCCGAATCCGGCGATCCGCTGAACGACATCAACTCGCTGGCGGAGGTCTGCGAGCCCGGCACGATTGTGATCGCATCCGGCCAGGTAAACGATGTCCGGCTGTACCGCGATCTGGTGTCAAGCGGCATCCAGGACTATCTGCTGAAGCCGCTCAACCCGGACATGCTGCGCGACGCCTTCAGCCATGCGCAGCTACTGCTCAACACGCCCAAGGTGGTCGAGGCAGCGAGCGAGCACCCGCATTGCTCCGTTGCCGTAATCGGCACCCGCGGCGGTGCCGGCGCATCGACGATTGCCACGTCGCTTGCCTGGCTGATGAGCGAGCGGGAGCGCCGGTCCACCGCGCTGCTTGACCTCGATGTCCATTTCGGCACAGGCGCGCTGGCGCTCGACCTGGAACCCGGCCGGGGGCTGACCGACGCGATTGAGAATCCCAGCCGGATCGACGGCCTGTTCATCGAACGGGCGATGGTGCGCGCGTCGGAAAAGCTGGCCGTGCTGTCGGCGGAAGCACCGATCACGGCGCCGATCATGACGGACGGCGGCGCCTTCCTCCAATTGCAGGAGGAAATGCGGGCCGCCTTCGAATGCACGGTAGTCGACCTTCCGCGCAGCATGCTGGTCAGCCATCCCCAGTTGGTGAAGCAGATGCAGACGGTGGTGGTCGTCACCGAGCTGACGCTGGCCGCTGCGCGCGACAGCATTCGCCTGCTTTCGTGGTTGAAATCAAACGCACCTGAAGCCCAGGTGCTGGTGCTGGCCAACAAGGTGCAGCCGACTGCACAGCTGGAGATCAGCCGCAAGGACTTCGAGACATCGATCGAGCGCAAGGTCGATTACCTCGTACCGTTTGACCAGAAACTTGCCGCGCAGGCGGCGAAGCTGGGCAAGCCGCTGGTGGAAGCCGGCAAGGCATCCAAGACCGTCGCCGCCATCGCCGAGATCGTGACACACCTGTGCTTCATCAGCCAGGATGATGGGGCGCGCGGCAAATCGGGACGCCGCGGCAAGGGTGGCACATCGCTGATGGGCAAGTTTGCGGATTTGAAAGGCTTGATGCCTAGGAAACCCGCCAAAAGCTGATCCCGCCAACGACACGGCGGAGGAGAACGGAACGCGATATGCCCCTGTTACCGGTGATTACCCTGGCGATCGGTGCGCTTGTCACCCTGGGGCTGGTGTATTTCGCGCTTGCCGGCCCCTCATCGCAGCGGGTCGCGTCACGCCGTATGGATACGGTTCGCCAGCGCCATTTGGAGGTGGCGGGCGATCCCGTCGAGGCGCAGATGCGGCGGATCACGGGCCGCGGCGCGACCAAGGCGGACCGCGCCGCCATGCGCTTCCTGCCACGCCCGGAGGAGCTTCAGAAACGCCTGAACATGACGGGCAAGCCGTGGACGGCCGGTCGCTATGGCGGCGCCACGCTGGGCATATTCGCCGTCTCGTTGCTCCTGCTGCTGTTGATCGGCTTTCCCCTGCTGCTGGCGCTGTTCGTGGCGCTCGCGGCGGGCGGCGGGATCCCGCATTTCGTGGTAAGCTATGTCATCGGGCGGCGCATCAAGGCGTTCAACGCGAAATTTCCGGATGCGATCGAGCTGCTGGTGCGCGGTCTGCGCTCGGGCCTGCCGATCACCGAAACCATGGCGGTCGTCGGAAGCGAGGTCAGCGGCCCCGTGGGTGAGGAATTCCGCTCCGTCGCTGACAAGATGAAGATCGGCCGGTCGATGGATGTGGCGCTTCAGGAAACCGCCGACCGGCTCGGCACGGCGGAATTTCAGTTCTTCGTCATCACCATAGCGATCCAGCGCGAAACCGGCGGCAACCTGGCCGAAACACTCCAAAATCTGGCCACCGTGCTTCGCCTTCGCGGCCAGATGAAGCTGAAGATCAAGGCCATGTCGTCCGAATCCAAGGCATCGGCGATGATTATCGGCGCCCTGCCATTCATCGTCTTCGGCCTGATCTGGTTCATCAACGGCTCTTACATGCAGAAGTTCTTCTCCGACGAACGACTGATGGTAGCGGGAGTCGGCGGACTCATCTGGATGAGCATCGGCGCCTTCATCATGTCCAAAATGGTCAACTTCGAGATCTGATGATGGAACCGACACAGGGACCGACGCTGCTTGGCGTGGACGTACTTTGGGTAGCGACGATCCTCGCTGCGGTGGCAGCATGCGCGGTGTTCGTCGCGATCTACGCTGCGATCAGCGTGCGCGATCCGATGACCAAGCGGGTCAAGGCGCTGAACGATCGTCGCGAGCAGCTGAAGGCAGGCATCACCGCTTCGACCAGCAAGCGTCGAGCGAAGCTGGTGCAGAAGAGCGAGAACGCCGATCGCATCCGTCAGCTGCTGGAATCGCTAAAGGTGCTCCAGGACAGCCAGGTAAAGGAAGCGCAGACCAAGCTGCTGCAGGCAGGTATCCGTAAAAAGGAATGGGCAGTCGGCGTGATCTTCGGCCGAATGATGCTGCCGATCGTGTTCGGCGGCTTCATGCTGTTCCTGGTCTACGGCACCGACAATTTCGCGCACTGGTCGCCGCTCAAGCGCTACTTGGTCGTCGCCGGCACGTTCCTCCTGAGCTACAAAGCGCCGGACATCTATCTCAAGAACAAGATCACCAAGCGTTCCGATGCCATTCGCAAGGGCTTGCCGGACGCGTTGGACCTGCTGGTGATCTGCGCCGAAGCCGGCCTAACGGTGGACGCCGCCTTTCACCGCGTGGCCAAGGAACTGGGCAAGGCTTATTCCGAACTCGGCGACGAATTCGCGCTTACCGCGATTGAGCTGGGTTTCCTTACCGACCGTCGCCTTGCCTTCGAAAACCTGGCGAACCGCGTCGCACTGGAAGAGGTGAAAGGCATCGTCACGACGATGGTCCAGACGGAAAAATACGGAACGCCGCTCGCCAGCGCGCTGCGCGTTCTCTCCGGCGAGTTCCGCAACGAGCGCATGATGCGCGCGGAAGAAAAGGCGGCGCGGCTGCCGGCGATCATGACGGTGCCGCTGATCCTCTTCATTCTTCCCGTGCTGTTCGTCGTCATCCTCGGCCCGGCCGCCTGCTCGATCAGCGATGCGTTCATTGGGGGCAACTTCTGACGCCCCGCACGAGCTGCGGAACGCGGACCGTGAAGCATCGTTTGACCTGCGTAACAGGAGGAACGCGATGCTTTTCACGACGCCCACGCAATGGCTGGCGCTCGCGGTTGCCCTGATCGCAGGATGGCTGCTCGGACTGGCGAGCCATCCTGGGGGCCGCAAATGGAAGCAGCGCTACGTTGACGAGCGCGATGTGCATGGCCGCACCCGCAAGGACCTGGATGCCCGGATCGCCGATCAGGACGCGCGCATTGCGGAGCTGACGCGCGAGAATGAGCGGCTCGCCCGCGCGACGCCGGTTGCCGCCCCGGCAATGGCGAGTGACCGCGTGGTGACGACACGAGATCATCTCGGACGAGATCATCTCGCCACCACCCATGCGCCCCTCGCGCAGAGTGCGGCGCGACCGGCCGGTTCAATGCGCGCACGGTGGTTCGACTGGAAGAACCGGGTCGGCACGAACGGCTGACCTCCTGCGGCGCAGCGGGCGTTCACCGGTCCGCCGGTTCTCCAGACCATATCAGTCGCATCCACGCGGTTTCCCGCCCTACCCTGCCCTCGCCCATGATCGTCAGATGTTGAGCATTGGAGTGGAGGTCCGGAAGCGATGCTATTGCGCCCAGCCGTAGCGGCAGTGTGGCAAGCACCTCCAGCCCACCGCCAAAGGTGACGATCTGCGAGCGTTCGGTGTCGCCGGCCGCGTTCCACAACCCGATCCACTGGTCATCCCGGATCTGCGTTCCGGCAACGAACTGGAAGCCAGGGATCGTCGGCGTTGCTTCGGGCTTCGCAGGGACATAGCCGGCGCGATACCCGCTTGGCGCGATGCGACCGCCCAGGATGCGACGGACCTTGCCGCCAGCATAATCACTGTCCCACCCGAACCAGCAGCTCGAGCTTCGCGAGTGGACGGAACCAGGCGACAGATCGAAGTCAGTAAACCGGGGATCGTCGGACTGCAGCATCAAGCCCCAGTCGTACCGCAGCTTGCCGACGCGCGGATCGCCGGGCGGTGACCAGCCGCGGGTGACTTCATGCCGCCCGCCAAGCTCCGACAAGGCCAGCGGACGCGAGGTGATCGCCACCGCCTCTCCGATGACGCCGGCGCAGACGGGTGCCACCGCCTGCGCCAACACGAACGCGATCGCCGCCGCCACCTCTCGTCGGACTGATCAGATCATCGAAACCCGATGACGGCTGGTCAGCCCTTCGCCTTGAGCGCCGCTTGCGCCGCCGCAAGGCGGGCGATGGGCACGCGGTATGGCGATGCCGAGACGTAATCGAGGCCAATGCTCTCGCAGAAGGCGATGGAAGCCGGGTCGCCGCCATGCTCGCCGCAAATACCGAGCTTCAGCTTGGACTTGGTCGCCCGGCCGCGCTCCGCCGCCAGCTTCACCAGCTCGCCCACGCCCTCCACATCAAGGCTCACGAACGGATCCTTGGCGTAGATGCCCTGCTCCACGTAGGAGCTGAGGAAGCGCCCGGCATCGTCGCGGCTGACGCCCAGCGTGGTCTGAGTGAGATCGTTGGTGCCGAAGGAGAAGAACTCGCCAGCCTCCGCGATCTCGCCCGCACGCAGCGCCGCGCGCGGCAGCTCGATCATCGTGCCAACGAGATACTCCACGGTCTTGCCGCGCTCGTCGAACACCGCCTTGGCCGTGCGATCGACCACCGCCTTCATCAGCTCCAGCTCGCGCTTGGTGGCGACCAGCGGGATCATGATTTCCGGGATCGGCGCCTCACCCGTCTTTTCCGCGACATCCAGCGCTGCCTCGAAAATGGCGCGGGCCTGCACCTCATAGATCTCGGGATAGGTCACGCCGAGGCGGCAGCCACGATGGCCGAGCATCGGGTTGAACTCGTGCAACTCACCCGCACGGCGCTTCAGCGTGTCGACGTCAACGCCCGCGGCGCTCGCCACCTCAGCGAACTCGGCTTCCTCATGCGGCAAGAATTCGTGCAGCGGCGGATCGAGCAGGCGAACCGTCACTGGCAGGCCTGCCATCACCTCAAAGATCGCCTGGAAGTCGCTGCGTTGTTCCGGCAGCAACTTCTCCAGCGCCGCGCGGCGCCCCGCCTCGTTCTCGGCAAGGATCATCTGGCGCACCGCGGTGATGCGGTCGGCCTCGAAGAACATATGCTCGGTGCGGCACAAGCCCACGCCCTCGGCGCCGAAATCGCGCGCCGTCTGGCAATCGAGCGGCGTCTCGGCATTGGCGCGTACCTTCAGGCGGCGCACCTCATCCGCCCATTCCATCAGCGTGCCAAAGTCACCAGCCAGCTCGGGCTGGATCGTCGCCACTTCACCCGCCATCACCTCGCCGGTCGCGCCGTCGATGGTGAGCAGATCGCCTTCCTTCACCTCGCGACCGGCAACGCGGGCGATCTTCGCCTTGTTGTCGATCGACAGCGCGCCGGCGCCCGATACACAGGGACGACCCATGCCGCGCGCCACCACGGCGGCGTGGCTGGTCATGCCGCCGCGGGCGGTGAGGATGCCCTTCGCCGCGTGCATCCCGTGGATGTCCTCTGGCGAGGTCTCGGTACGCACCAGGATCACGGCCTTGCCCTCGGCGGCCATCTTCTCGGCCGTATCGGCATCGAACACCGCCGCGCCCGAGGCCGCACCGGGCGAGGCAGGTAGCCCCTTGGTGAGCACGTCGCGCGTCGCGTTGGGATCAAGCGTCGGGTGGAGCAGCTGATCAAGCGCCTGCGGATCGACGCGGGCAATCGCTTCCTCGCGCGTGATGAGGCCTTCCGCCGCCATGTCCACCGCGATCTTCAGCGCCGCCTTGGCAGTGCGCTTGCCCGAGCGCGTCTGAAGCATCCAGAGCTTGCCCTGCTGCACGGTGAACTCGATGTCCTGCATGTCGCGGTAATGCCGCTCCAGCTGGTCGAACACCGCCGCAAGCTCGGCATAGGCGTCCGGCATCGCCTCTTCCATGCTGAGCGGCTTGGCGCCAGCCTCCTCGCGCGCGGTCTTGGTGAGATATTGCGGCGTGCGGATGCCGGCCACGACGTCCTCGCCCTGCGCGTTGATCAGGAACTCGCCATAATAGGCATTGTGCCCGGCAGAGGGATCGCGCGTGAAGGCGACGCCGGTGGCCGAAGTGTCGCCCATGTTGCCGAACACCATCGCCTGCACGTTGACGGCGGTGCCCCAGCTGCCCGGAATGTCGTTCAGGCGGCGATAGACCTTGGCGCGGTCCGACTGCCAAGATCCGAATACCGCGCCAATTGCGCCCCACAGCTGATCGTGCACGTCCTGCGGGAACGGCTTGCCCTGCTGCTCCTCCACAAGACCCTTGAACTCCGCAACCAGCGCCTTCCAATCGGCCGCCGACAGCTCCGTATCAAGCGTGAAGCCCTTGTCTTCCTTGGCAACTTCAAGCGCTTCCTCAAAGGCGCCGTGGTCCAGGCCGAGCACCACGTCCGAATACATCTGGATGAAACGGCGATAGCTATCCCAGGCGAACCGCTCATCACCGCTTGCGCTGGCAAGGCCTTCAACGGTCTGGTCGTTCAGGCCGAGATTGAGGACGGTGTCCATCATGCCGGGCATTGACACACGCGCGCCCGAGCGGACCGATACGAGCAGCGGATCGGCGGAATCGCCGAACTTCTTGCCGGTGATCGCCTCAATATGAGCAAGGCCATCCGCCACTTCCTGGCGCAGGCTCTCCGGAAAGCTTACGCCTTCCTCGTAATAACGCGTGCACATCGCGGTGCTGATGGTGAAGCCCGGCGGCACCGGCAGGCCGATCGAGGCCATTTCGGCGAGGTTCGCGCCCTTGCCGCCCAGAAGGTTCTTGTCCCCGCTCCCGCCGTCAGACACGCCGCCGCCAAAGCGGTAGACGTACCGTTCATCCGCCTGGGTCTTAACCGCGGTTGCCATGGGTTATCGCCTCCTGAATCTTGTTATTGCGCCGCAACACACGTCCGGACGCCGGATTGCAAGCGCAAAGCGGCACCTAAGTAGATGTAACCGTTTACCCGATTATCCCTCAATGCGAGAGAAATCGGCAACACCGTGAACAGCCGCCCGGACGCGCGCCAGCAAGGCCAGCCGGCCAGCACGCTTGTTCGGATCTGGGTCATTCACCGTGACCTGGTCGAAGAACGAGTCGATCGGCGCGCGCAGCGTCGCGAGTGCAGCCATGGCACCTTCGAAATCCTCGTTCGCGATCGCGTTCGCCGAGGCAGGTTCGGCCGCATCGAGCGCGGCGACCAGCGCCGCTTCGGCCGCTTCTCGGCTATAATCGGCCACGGACTGATCGGAGCTGGCCAGATAGCCTTCCTTCTTCAGGATATTGGCCGCGCGCTTGTATCCGGCGAGCAGATTTGCGCCGTCTTCGGTCCCGACGAACGACTGTAGCGCCTTCACCCGCGCGAGCAGGCGGACGAGATCATCCTCCCCGCCCAGCGCGAACACGGAGTCGATCAGATCGTGGCGAACTCCGGCTTCGCGCTGCTGCACCTTCAGGCGCTCGGCAAAGAAGTCGAGCACGTCTGCGCCCGCCACCCCGGCCAGCGGAAAGCGCAGGCCATTGTCGAGGATCAACGCAATGATGCCGAGCGACGAGCGACGCAGAGCAAATGGGTCCTTGGACCCACTCGGCTTCAGGTCAGCGCCGAAGAACTGGGTGATGCTGTCCAGCTTGTCTGCCAGCGACACCGCGACCGTTACCGGCGCGGTGGGGACGTCGTCGCCCTGCCCGACCGGCTTGTAGTGGTCGCGGATCGCGTCGGCGACTTGCGCCGCCTCGCCCTGCGCGGCGGCGTAATAGCCGCCCATCAGGCCCTGGAGCTCGGGGAACTCGCCGACCATGCCGGTAACGAGATCGGCCTTGGCAAGCCGCGCGGCGCGCTCGGCGAGGTCCGGATTTGCGTCCTTGACGATCCCCTCTTCCACCAGCCAGCGGGCGAGCTTGGCGACGCGATCGACCTTGTCGGCGACGGTGCCGAGCTTTTCGTGGAAGACGATCTTTTCGAGCTTCTTCGCCTGATCGGCGAGCGGCACCTTGAGATCCGTTTCGTAGAAGAAGCGCGCGTCGGACAGGCGGGCGGCGAGCACCTTTCGATTGCCCTCGATGATCTTATCGCCGCCGTCCGCCGCATCGATGTTCGCGGTGCAGACGAAGGCGTTGGCGAGCTTCCCGTCACCAGAGCGGCAAACGAAATACTTCTGGTTCACGCGCGCGGTGAGCTGGATCACCTCGGGCGGCACATCGAGGAACGCGGCATCGAAGCGGCCGAGCAGCGGCACCGGCCATTCGGTAAGGCCGGCATTCTCGCTTACCAGTCCTTCATCCTCAACCAGCGTCAGCCCGGCCTTGTTCGCCGCCATCTTGGCGCCGAGCGCGATCGTCGCGCGGCGCTCGTTCTGGTCGACGATCACGTGGCAAGCGCGCAGCTTTTCAACATAATCGCCGGCGCTGCCGATGGTGATCACGCCAGGATGGTGGAAGCGATGGCCGACCGTCGCCGCCCCGCTCTCCACTCCCGCCACGGCGCAGGGCACGACCGTATCGCCGAACAGCGCGACGATGCCCTGAAGCGGGCGAACCCACCGCGGGCTCTCGGTCGAGATCGATGCCGCGCCCCAGCGCATCGACTTGGGCCAGGGAAAGGCGCGGATGATCGCCGGGATCGCTTCCGCCAACACTTCCACCGTTGCGCGGCCGGGCTTGTCGATCACCGCGAACAAGGTCGCGCGGCCCTTCACGTCGCGGGTCTGAAGCGCGTCGCGCGTCAGGCCAGCCTTGCGCAGAAACCCCTCGACCGCAGCGTCGGGCGCATCGGCGGGCGGACCCTTCAGTTCCTCGCTCACCGCCGCCGTCTCGCCCGGCAGGCCGCGCGCGATCAGCGCCAACCGACGCGGTGTCGCATAGGTGACGAGCTCCGACGCCTTCAGCCCGGCCTTGTCGAGTTCGGCAGCGAACAAGCGCGCCAGATCCTCGCGCGCCTTGTCCTGCATCCGCGCGGGGATTTCCTCCGAGCGCAGTTCAAGGAGGAAGTCGGTCACGCCGTCCACCCGTTCTTTTCCATATAGGCCGTGCAGGCACCCTTCGCGAGATCGCGGACGCGGCCGATATAGGCCTGACGCTCGGCGACGGAGATCACGCCGCGCGCGTTCAGCAGGTTAAAGATGTGGCTTGCCTCGATCGCCTGCTCATAGGCCGGGATCGGCAGCTTCGCGGCGAGGCAATTCTCGCACTCGGCCGCGGCCTTGCGGAACAGGTCGAACAACGTGTCGGTGTCGGCGACCTCAAAGTTCCAGGTCGACATCTGCCGCTCATTTTCGAGGAACACGTCGCCGTACGAAACGCCGGCGTCGTTGAAGCGCAGGTCGTACACATTGTCGACATTCTGGATGTACATCGCGAGCCGTTCGAGCCCGTAGGTCAGCTCGCCCGCGACGGGCTTGCAGTCAAAGCCGCCCATCTGCTGGAAATAGGTGAACTGAGTCACCTCCATCCCGTCGCACCACACTTCCCAGCCGAGGCCCCAGGCGCCGAGCGTCGGGCTTTCCCAATCGTCCTCGACGAAGCGGATGTCGTGGCGGGTGAAATCGATGCCGATCGCCGCGAGTGAGCCGAGATACAGCTCCTGCAGATCCGGCGGACTCGGCTTCAGGATCACCTGATATTGATAATAATGCTGCAGCCGGTTCGGGTTCTCGCCGTAGCGGCCGTCGGTCGGCCGGCGGCTTGGCTGGACAAAGGCGGCGTTCCACGGGTCCGGGCCGAGCGCGCGGAGCGTGGTGGCAGGGTGAAAGGTGCCGGCGCCCATGCGCATGTCATAGGGCTGGAGAATGGCGCAGCCCCGCGCGCTCCAGTAGGAATGGAGGCGCAGGATCATGTCCTGAAAGCTCAATGGCGCGTCTGTTGAGGTGGCGTTCATCGCGGGGCGGGCAATGGCCGATGCCTCGCCAACAGGCAAGGGCCACGCTAGGCTCGCTATGTCCCGTTCAGGAAGGCTCAACCCCGTGTTTCGTCCCTTTATCTCGCTGTTCGCTTCTGCCGGCCTCGCCTTCACCCTGCCAGCCTGCGCCCAGCCGGCGCCCGCCGTGCAGCAGCAGGATGCCGATCCCGCCTTGTGGGTCGTGCGGGACAAGGACACGACGATCTATCTCTTTGGCACCATTCATGTGCTGAAGCCCGGGCTGTCGTGGTTCGACGAGGCGGTGAAGAAGGCGTTCGACCGATCGGGCACGCTGGTGCTGGAGATGGTGGAGCCCGACGTCGAGACTCAGCAGAAAGTCGTGGTTTCCAAGGCGTTCGACCCGGTCGGGCCGACGCTGGTCGAGAAGCTGCCGGCGGACAAGCGCGCGGCGTTCGAGAAGGCGCTGGAGGACAACAAGCTGCCGCGCGCCACCTTTGAGCGAATGCAGCCGTGGTTTGCCGCGATCAGCCTGTCCGTGCTGCCGGTGCAGAAGCTGGGCTATGAGGCAGGGAACGGGCCCGAAGGCGTGCTGACCCAGGCCGCCAAGGCGCAGAAGAAGCAGGTCATGGGGCTGGAGACTTTCGAAGGGCAGATGTCGATCTTCGACTCGCTGTCGCAGAAGGCGCAGCTCGAACTGCTCAGCTCCACCGTCGACGAACTGCCCAAGGCTGGCGAGACGATGGACCAGATGGTCGAGGACTGGGCCAAGGGCAATCCCGAGGGCCTCGCCGAGACCATGAACGAGAGCCTCAAGGACTCGCCGGAGGTCGGCAAGGCACTGCTGGTGGATCGCAACGCGAAATGGGCCGAATGGATTGCCGAACGGATGCGCACGCCCGGACGGGTCTTCATCGCGGTCGGCGCCGGACACCTTGCCGGGCCGCAGAGCGTGCAGGCGCATCTGGGCAAGTACCGGCTGAAGGCAGTGCGGGTGAAATACTGACGGCCACGCGCGGCCGGACACGAGGATTGCGTTTTGCGCCCCTCCCCGCTATGCGCGCCCGCTTCCGGCCATGGTCATCCCTGGAGGCGTGGCGCGGAAGGACACACATGAGTTTCGGAGAATATCAATGAGCGACCAGCTGACGCTCGCAGCCGAGACGCGTGACCGGGTTGGCAAGGGAGCCTCCCGTGCGCTGCGTCGTGACGGCCGCGTACCCGCCGTGATCTACGGCCAGAACAAGGAACCCACCTCGATCCATCTCGAGGAAAAGGCGCTTGTGAAGGCGCTGGGCACCGGCCACTTCATGAACACCGTCGTGATGATCAACGGCGAGCGCACCCTGCCCAAGGACGTGCACTTCCATGCCGTGACCGACCGTCCGGTGCACGTCGACTTCCTGCGCATTTCCGCGCACGCGACCGTCACCGTCGCAGTGCCGGTGGTGTTCGCTGACGAGGAAGAGGCGCCGGGCCTGAAGAAGGGCGGCGTGCTGAACGTGGTTCGTCACGAGCTGGAGCTGGTGTGCGACGCGGCGGAAATCCCGTCGGAAGTGACCATCTCGCTCAAGGGCCTGGACGTGGGCGATTCGCTCCACATCTCCGCCGTCACGCTGCCCAAGGGCACGCAGTCGGCCATCGACGATCGCGACTTCACCATCGCGACCGTGGTTGCGCCGTCGGCGCTGAAGTCCGCCGAGGGCGAGGCTGCAGCCGAGACGACCGAAGAAGCTGCCGGCGAGTAATCTCGCCGACCGCCGCAGCGATGCGGCGCGGATGATCGGGCGGGTGGCGGCAACGCCCCCGCCCGTTTTCGTATGGGCGCGTGGCAAGCGGATGGATGGGTGATGCAGCTTTGGGTCGGCCTGGGCAATCCGGGTGCGCAATATGCGATGCACCGGCACAATGTCGGCTTCATGGCCGTGGACGCCATTGCCGAGGTGCATGATTTCAGCCCGGTGGCGAAGAAGTTTCAGGGCTGGGTTCACGAAGGGCGGCTCGGCAACCAGAAGGTGCTGCTGCTCAAGCCCGCCACCTTCATGAATGAAAGCGGCCGCAGCGTCGCGGAGGCGCTTCGCTTCTACAAATTGGGTGTCGAGGCGCTGACCGTCTTCCACGACGAGCTGGATCTCGCGCCGATGAAGCTGAAGGTGCGGATGGGCGGCGGTCTTGCCGGCCACAACGGGCTTCGCTCGATCGACCAGCATCTCGGGCCCGAGTTCCGCCGGATACGGATCGGCATCGGCCATCCGGGACACAAGGATCGGGTGACCGGCCACGTGCTCGGCAATTACGCCAAGAGCGAGATCGACCCGCTTAGCGACCTGCTCGGCGCGGTGGCGGCGGAGGCACCGACGCTGGCGGCGGGCGATGACGTCCGCTTCATGAACGACGTGGCGCTTCGACTGCAATCGTAAGGGGCGGCGGCGCCCTTCCCCATCCGCTTGCGGCGCAGTATCGCCGATCCGCCATGCTCTTTCCTCCCGCCTCCTGTGCCCGCCTCGTGGTCAAGATCGGTTCGGCGCTGCTCGTGGACCCGTCGGGGGCGGTGCGACGGGAATGGCTGGCGGGGATCGCGGCCGATGTCGCCGCGCGCACCGGCGCCGGCCAGCAGGTCGCCATCGTCTCCTCGGGCGCGATCGCGCTGGGCGCGCGCCGGCTCGCCCTGCCACGCGGCGGACGCGCCAGCCTGGAGGATGCGCAGGCGGCGGCCGCGACGGGGCAGATCGCCCTCAGCCAGACATGGGCGGAGGTGCTTGGCGCCAATGGCCTGACCGCCGCACAGATGCTGGTGACGCTGGACGATCTGGAGGACCGGCGCCGCTATCTCAATGCCGCCGCCACGCTGGGCCGGCTGCTTCAGCTCGGCACCGTTCCCGTGATCAACGAAAATGACAGCGTCGCCACGGCAGAAATCCGCTTCGGCGACAATGATCGGCTTGCCGCGCGCGTGGCACAGGCCGCGACGGCGGAGGGCGTCGTGCTGCTTTCCGACATCGATGGCCTCTACGATCGCAACCCGGCGCAGCCCGGCGCCGTCCACATCCCCGAAGTGGCCCATATCGATGATCGGATCGCCGGCATGGCGGACGATGGCTCGGCCTCCGGCATGGGATCGGGCGGCATGGTTTCAAAGATCGCGGCCGCCCGGATCGCCACGTCGGCAGGGGTGGCACTCGCCATCGCTTCCGGCCGGGTCGATCGCCCGCTTTCCACCGATGCCCGGCACACCATCTTCCTTCCCGAGAAACGCGCAACGGCGCGCAAGGCGTGGCTGGCCGGTCGCCTGACGGTGAAAGGGGCGGTCACGGTAGACGCGGGCGCTGCCGAGGCGCTGATGCGGGGTCGCAGCCTGCTGGCGGCCGGTGCCGTCGCGGTCTCCGGCGCATTCACGCGCGGCGACGTGGTCGCGATTGAGGGACCGGCGGGGCCAATCGCGCGCGGGCTGGCGGAATATGACGCGGGCGAGATGCAGCGCCTGCTCGGCCGGCGCAGCGAGGAGCAAGAGGCGCTGCTTGGCTATGCCCCGCGCGCCGCGCTGATCCACCGCAACCATATGGCGATGCTGTGATCCTGGCGCTGACCGGCGGTACCGGCTTTGTCGGCCGGGCAACGATCGAAACCGCGCTGACGGCGGGACATCAGATCCGCGCGCTGACCCGTCGGCCGCAGCCTGATCGCGACGGGATGACGTGGATCTCCGGCGCGCTGGACGATGCGGCGAGCCTGGCCGCCCTGGTCGACGGCGCCGATGCCGTCATTCACATCGCCGGCGTGGTCAACGCGCCCGACCGTGCGGGCTTCGTGGCCGGAAATGTCGAGGGAACCAGAGCCGTCGTCGCGGCGGCGGGCACGCGCCGGCTCGTGCATGTGTCATCACTGTCCGCGCGCGAGCCGGACTTGTCCGTTTACGGCTGGTCCAAGCGCGAAGCGGAACGGATCGTCGCCGAAAGCGACAGCGACTGGACGATCGTGCGGCCAACGGGCGTCTATGGCCCAGGCGATACCGAGCTTCGTGACATGTTCCGGCTCGCGCGGTTCGGACTGGCCTTTCTGCCCCCGCCGGGGCGCGTTTCCCTGATCCATGTCGAGGATCTCGCACGCCTATTGGTGACGCTGGTGCAGCGCCCCGGGGCGCGCGAAACCTTTGAGGTGGATGATGGCAGGGCCATGACGCATGCCGATCTCGCCGCGGCGATCGGCCGGGCAGTGGGTCGCCGGGTGCTGCGGATGCATCTGCCCAAGCCGTTGATGCGGGTCGGTGCGCGGCTCGATCGCATGGCGCGCGGACATGGCGCAAAGCTGACGCTCGACCGGGTCGACTATCTCAGCCACCCGGACTGGGCGGCGGCGGCCGAGCTGCGTCCGCCGGCGGCGCTCTGGTCACCTGCCATCCCGCTCGAACAAGGCTTGGCGCAAACCGCGCGGTCTTACGGCATCGCAGGATGAACACGCTTCCGCCGCATTCGATTGGCACCTCGCCCGCTTGCAGCTAAGGACCCGGCATGAGCGACCGCGACAGCATCTTCGACACCGTCAAGGCCCAGATCGAACCCTTCAACAAGAAGGGCGTGACCGTGACGGAGGCCACCACCTTCCAAGGCGATCTCGAATGGGATTCGCTGACGGTGATGGACTTCGTCGCCGCGATCGAGGACGAATTCGACATCATCATCACGATGAACATGCAGGCTGAGATCGAGACGGTCGGTCAGCTTGCCGATGCCGTCGCCAAGCTGAAGAACTGAACGCCCGTTTGTGCAGCGGGAGATGACCGGAACCATGCCGGGCGCGCGTCGCCCGGCGTTTCCACACGGCCCGATGCGAACGGTTGGGGATTGAACAGATGACCGAAACCGGCCTCCAGGCAGAAGCACTGCCCGCCGATCCTGCCGAAGTGGCACCCGAACGCGACCTGTTCGACAAGTTCGCGCCCTTGATCGCGGAGCGCCAGGCGCTGCTCGATTCCGGCGTGCGCGACCCGTTCGGGATCGTGATGGAAGAGGTGAAATCCCCGACCGTTGCCGTGATCAAGGGGCGCGAGACGATCCTGCTCGGCACCTACAATTACATGGGCATGACGTTTGATCCGGACGTGATCGCCGCCGGCAAGGAAGCGTTCGACCGGTTCGGTTCGGGCACCAACGGCAGCCGCGCGCTGAACGGCACGTTCCACGATCACATGGAAGTCGAGCAGGCGCTGCGCGACTTCTATGGCATGTCCGGCGCCATCGTCTTTTCAACAGGTTACCAGGCGAACCTCGGTATCATCTCAGCCATTGCGGCAAAGGGTGAGTATATCATCCTGGACGCCGACAGCCACGCCTCGATCTACGACGGCTGCGCCATGGGCAATGCCGAGGTCGTGCGCTTCCGGCACAATTCGGTGGAGGACCTGGACAAGCGGCTAGGCCGGTTGCCCAAGGAGCCAGGCAAGCTGGTGGTGCTGGAAGGCGTTTATTCGATGCTGGGCGATGTCGCGCCGCTGAAGGACATGGTGGCGGTCGCGAAGAAGCATGGCGCGATGGTGCTGGTGGACGAAGCGCATTCGATGGGCTTCTTCGGCCCGAACGGCCGCGGCGTTTATGAAGACCAGGGATTGCAGGACCAGGTCGACTTCGTGATCGGCACCTTTTCCAAGTCGGTCGGCACCGTTGGTGGTTTTTGCGTGTCGAACCATCCCGAGTTCGAAATCCTGCGCTTCGTCTGCCGCCCCTACATCTTCACCGCCAGCCTGCCCCCCGCGGTGGTCGCATCCGCGACCGCCTCGATCCGCAAGCTGATGCATGCCGCCGACAAGCGCGAGCGGCTGTGGGCCAATACGCGCCAGCTTCACGCCGGCCTCTCGCAGCTTGGCTTCCGCCTGCCGACGGCGCAGCCCGAATCCGCCATCGTCGCCGTCCTTCTGGACGACCAGGAGCAGGCGGTGCGGATGTGGCACGGCCTGTTGGAGGCCGGGCTGTACGTGAACGTCGCGCGTCCCCCGGCAACGCCCGCTGGCATGTTCCTGCTGCGCTGCTCGGTCTGCGCGGAGCACACGCCCGAACAGATGGCGCAAGTTATCGCGATGTTCGAGGCAGCGGGACGGGCCACTGGCGTGATCGCTTGATCGACGCCAGCGGGCCGCTTTCGCGAACCTTTTCCATCTGCTAATTCCCATCCCCGTGATCGCGGACGAGGGCGTCGACACTAAAGACGGGCCGGCCTCGGCCTGGCGCACCTTCACGCTGCTCGTGATGGGTGTGCTGGGGATTGGCGTGCTGGTGGCGCTGATCCTCGCACTCGGCGAGGCGAACCGGCAACGCGACCGCGCCGTCTCGCTGCAGTCGCACAGCTATGACGTCATGATCCTGGCGCGAACGCTGTCGGGCACAATTGCAAAGTCCGAAGCGTCGCTGGGGCGCTATGTCATTTCCGGCGATAAGCAGCTCGGCCAGCTGTACTTCGACGATTGGCGCCGCGCCGGGGAGCAGATCCAGCGGCTGGAGTCGCTGACCCGCGATGATCGCGGGCAACAGCGCCTTATGGCGCGTCTCCGCTCCGCCTACCGCAGCCGGGGCGAGGAGCTGTCACTCACGGCGCTGTCGACGACCTACGGGAAAAACGAACAGGCACTGTCACGCTATTACGCCGCGCGACAGGCAGCGTCGCTCGACGAGCTACGCGTCGTGCTCGATGCCATCATCACCGGCGAGCGTGATGTGCTGCTGCGTCGCACGGCCGCTGCCATGGCGCTGGTGAACCGCTCCACCAAGGCGGCATTCGTCTTCTCGGTTTTCGGCGTCCTGCTCCTGTTGGGCGCGCTGTCGCTGGGGTGGCTGACGGTACAGGCCCTGACCGAGCGCGCGAGCGCGCAGGCGGAGGCGGATGCCGAGCGCGCCCGCGCCGAGGAACTGTCCGTCGCCGTCGACGAGGCGACCGATGAGCTGCGCACGCAGGAGGCGCGATTGCGGCAGGCGCAGAAGATGGATGCCGTGGGCCAGCTCACCGGCGGTATCGCGCATGATTTCAACAATATGCTGGCGATCGTTATTGGCGGACTTGAGCTCGCCCAGCGATCCATGCCCAGCGGCGCGGATGAGACGAGCCGGCACATCGAAAGCGCACGCGAAGGAGCCTTGCGCGCGGCGGAGCTGACGCGGCGGCTTCTCGCTTTTGCCCGAGAGGGGCCGATCGACCCGCAGCCGATCCATATCACCACCCTCCTGGAGAATATGCGCGACCTTCTGGATCGCACCCTTGAGGACGGCATTCGGATCGAGATCGTCGATGCGACCGAAGGCGCCTATGTCCATGCGGACAAGGTGCAGCTGGAGAATTGCATCCTCAACCTGGCCGTCAATGCGCGCGACGCGATGGAGGGGCGCGGCGTGCTGACGATCAACGCTCGGCTGGAATGGTCGGACGACGGTGACTTCGTTGCGCTCGCCATTCGCGATACAGGTTGCGGCATGACCCCGGAGGTGGCGGAGCGGGTGTTCGAGCCGTTCTTCACCACCAAGCCCGTTGGCAAGGGCACTGGCCTCGGCCTCAGCCAGATCTTCTCCTTCGTGCGGCAGCTTGGCGGCGACGTGGTGATCGACTCCGCGCCGGGAGCCGGGACCACGGTTCACCTGCGCATGCCGCGCGACACCACGTCGCAAACGCAGCTCGAAACCGAAAAGGCCGAGCCTGCAACGCCGGCCCCGGTGGGATCTCTTACCATTCTGGTGGTCGAGGATGATCCCCGGGTGCTATCCGCCACGACAGGCGCGCTGCAGGAACTCGGCCATCATCCGATCGCCTGCGGCAGCCCGGTGCAAGCGCCGGCCATGCTTGACCAGCATGCGCCCGTCGACCTGATCATCACTGACGTCCTGATGCCGGAGCAAACCGGCCCCGAGATGATCGCCGCCCTCGATAGGCGCCACGCGGGCATCGCCGTGCTGTTCGTCACCGGCTTTGCCGGCGAAACCCGCGATCCGGAATTGTTCAGCGGCCACCACGTGCTGCGCAAACCGTTCACGCTGGTCGCGCTCGAAAAGGCGATCGCCGAGGCAATCACACGGCGTCAATCGAACGGACCGCACAGTCTGGCGGCTGAATGACGCTGGCGCGGCACCAATCAACCGTTCCCCCGTTGTCCCCCATGATCGCGTTGGTTTCGCCTCTTCTCACGGCCTGGCATCGGTCAGCGATGTCATGCAAAGGGGGTGGCGCTTGCCGCCCGGTCCCCTATACCCGGCCATCCACCCGTCAGCCTGAGCTTCCCAGCCGCCGCCCATGAAATCGATCGACCGCTACATGGCCCGGCTGATCGCGCTGCCGCTGTTCTCCACATTGGTGATCGCGGCAATGCTTCTGCTGCTGGATCGCATGCTCCGCCTGTTCGACTTCGTGGCGACGGAGGGCGGGCCGGTCAGCGTGGTGTGGCAGCTGCTCGCCAATCTCCTGCCGGAATATCTTGGCCTGGGCATTCCAATCGGCCTGATGCTGGGCGTGCTGCTCGCCTTTCGGCGGCTCGCGACATCGTCCGAGCTGGACGTGATGCGCGGCGTGGGGATGAGCTACCGCCGGCTGCTGCGCGTGCCCTATATGTACGCGGTCGGGCTCGCGCTCATCAACCTTGCCATTGTGGGCTTCATCCAGCCGCGTGCGCGTTACGCCTATGAGGGGCTTCGGTTCGAACTTCGCACCGGTGCGCTTGGCGCCTCGATCAAGGTGGGCGAATTCACCCATCTGGGCGATCGCATGACGCTGCGCATCGAACGCAGCCGGGACAAGGGACGCGAGCTTTCGGGCATCTTCGTCCGCGCGGAAACAGCGCAGGGCGACCGGATCAGCGTGACGGCGCAGCGTGGGCAATTCTTTGCGACGGACGATCCGAACACGATCATCTTTCGCCTGACGGATGGGACGCTGATCCACAATCGGGCGAAGTTTCCCGCCCCGCGCGTCCTGACCTTCAGCGCGCACGACCTTCCGATCGACCTTCCCAAGTTCGAGCAGTTCCGCGCACGCGGCGGGCGCAATCTGGAATATACGATTCCCGAGCTCGCCCGGATCGGGGCGACGAGCGGCAGTGAGGAAACCCGGCATGGCAGCCAGGCGGAGCTCTATTTCCGGCTGGCCGAAGTGCTGATGATGTTCCTGCTACCGCTGCTCGCCGTAGCGCTGGGCGTGCCGCCGAAGCGGTCCACTTCGGCACTCGGCGTGTTCGTGTCGATCGTGATGGTGGTCGCCTATCACAAGGTGAACCAATATGCGGCGTCGATCGGCGAGCTTGGCCGTGTGGATCCGTTCATCGCGCTCTGGACGCCGTTCGCGATCTTCGCCGCGCTGATCATCTGGATGTACTATACCTTGGCCTATGTTCCGGGCGGACAGCCGATCGGCGCGCTTGAACGCGGGGCGAGCAAGGCGCTGAAGGCGATCACCCGCCGCATGCCCGGCCGCCGTGGACGGGATACGCGCGAATGATCTCCTTCTTTCCGTCGCGCACCGTCGCCATCTACATGGGCAAGATGTTCCTGGTCCGCACCTTCGGCATTCTTGCCGGGCTGGTGCTGGTGCTTCAGGCGCTCGATCTGCTTGGCGAATCCGGCAAGATCCTGGCCGTGCCGGGGAACACGGACGCACAGGTGTGGCAATATATGTCGCTGCGCGTGCCGCAGATCATCGCGCGCTTCCTGCCCTTCTCGGTTCTCCTGGGCACGATCCTGACGCTGATCACAATGAACCAGAACAGCGAGATCGTGGCGCTGAAGGCATCCGGCATGTCCGCGCACCAGGTGCTGGCGCCGCTGATCACCGCCAGTGTCGGCATCGCGATCCTCAGCTTCGCCTTCAACGATCGTATCGTTGCCCGCTCGACCGCGACACTCGCGCAGTGGCAGAAGGTGAACTACGGCAAACTGCCGATCGATCGCGGCGACCGCGCGAACGTCTGGGTCCGCACCGCGGACGATCTGATCCAGGTCGACCAGATCCAGGGTCGCGGAGACCGTGCGAGGCTGGGCGGCGTGACCTTGTATGAGCGTGACGGCGGCCTGTTGAAGGCGATCGTCACCGCCCCGAATGGCCAACGGCGGGGTGACGGATGGGCGATCGGCCCCGCCCGCCGCTTTGATGTCGCGAGCGGCGCCATCACGGACGTGGGAACGGTGGTGATCGCACGCGGCGTGACGCCGGATCAGTTCACGCTGTCGACCATCAACGCCGACGGCCTCTCGTTCCGAGCATTGAACGAGGCGATCGACGATCTCGCCGCCGCCGGGCGCCCGACGAAGGCGCTTGAAGGTTCCTTATGGCACAAGCTGTCGGGCCCGCTTTCGTCCGTGCTGATGCCCCTGCTTGGCGCCGTCGCCGCCTTCGGCATCGCCCGCTCGGGAAAGCTCTTCATCCGCGCCGTGATCGGCATGGCGTTGGGCTTCGCCTATTTCGTCGCGGACAATTTCGCGCTCGCGATGGGCAATCTGGGCGCCTACCCGCCGTTTCTGGCGGCCTGGGCACCATTTCTGCTGTTCCTCCTCATCGGCGAAGCGGTGCTGCTGCGCACCGAGGAATAGTCTGCCCGCTGCCTGCCTCCGCAGTGGGCGCTGGCTCTTTCGTCGCCCGATTAGCGCGCCACGGCTGGCCGCTTTCGTCCAGCGTCTTCACGTTCAGGCCAAGGTCGTGAGGAGAAGACTTTAGGGTTTCAGACGTCGCCGGACGATACTGGTCGGCTGGTCGAGCACGCGTCGAAACGTAAAGGCCCTGTCCGGGCATGACGCGCGGACAGGGCCTTGATCCGTTCGGCCGCCCCTTCTGGGCGCGGCGACCTTGACGCGTCAGCGTGGCAGCATGGTGCTCCGCGCGATCTTCGCTACCAGGCCCGGCATGCCGGCATAGTTCGCCTTGTAATATGGCGAGTCCTTGTCGAGCACCGCGCTCAGCCGACGGTGCGCCTCGCCAAGCGCATGATAGGGAAGGCCCGGCAGCAGATGGTGAAGCGCGTGGTAGCGCAGCCCGACCGGCGCCCACAATGCTGGCAGCGTGGCAGGCGGCGGCACGTTGACCGAGTCGAGGTACTGAGCGGTCACCGTCATCGGCTCGCCCTCATTTTCCCAGAGGTGCGCGACCAGGGTGCGCAGCTGATTGACGACGGCGAGGCCCGAGGCGACGCCAACCATGATCGCAAAGGCGCGGGCCGGGATCGTGCCGGTCGCCACCAGCGCGATCAGGGACATCGCCCATACCGCGCACGCGGCCTCGATCCGGTTCCACTGCTTCGCCGCCTCGCCCTCCGGCATGCGCCGGCGGAACTGCGGGTTGATCGCCAGCGCGGAATACCGCTCCACCACAATACGGCGCAGCCCCGGCACGATCACCGACAGGGGCGACAGCACGCCGTAACGGAAGATCAACGCGACAGGGGCGAGCGCCGCGATCAGCACGAACAGCGGAAGCGACCAGGGCTTCATCAGCGCCAGCGGGAGATATTCCGGATCCTCCGACGTGCCGTATCGCGTGCGTGCGTGGTGCAGATTGTGCACCCCTTCGTACATGAAGGACGGTACCAGCAGCGGCACGCCAATCACCGCATTATACCCGAGCCGGAAGCCGGGCAGCGCGGCATGCTTCACATGCGTCAGTTCGTGGATGAAGCTCATCCCGCGGTAGAGCGCCAGCATCGACACCACGCCAGCGATCAGCGTGAACCAAAGCGGGCCTGCCGCGATCGCGACGCCCAGTGCCACATAGCCGACCAGAGCCGACCCGAGCAGGTCCGCCCAGTAAATCGCCGGCCGCGGCGCATTCAGATCGCGGGTCAGCTCGGCAGCGGCCTTCAGCATGGCACGATCATCGGCGATCGGCACACGAGCGGCAGCCACAGAATTGGTCCGGGCGAAAGTCATGGTCGTCATAGGCATGTCCATTAGCCAGAGATAATGGCGACACGGTGGCTACAACACCCTCCGCTGCCACGGAAAGGCCGCTCGCCATGATCGCTTCAGGCGATTACAGGGCCGATCATGGCAGGCTCACTCACCATCCGTCCCGTGCAGACCAAGCGCGATCGCAAGGCGTTCGTCGATCTGCCGTTTCGTCTTTACCGCGATGATCCCAACTGGGTGCCGCCGTTGAAGAGCGAGGCGCTAGGGCTGATCACGCCGGAAAAGAACGGCTGGTATAGCCACGCCAAGGCGCAGCTTTTCCTCGCCGAGCGGAACGGCAAGGTCGTCGGTCGCATCTCGGCACATATCGACACGCTGGCGCTTGAGATGCCTCAGGTGCAGGGGTTCGGGCCGGGCACCGGTCAATGGGGCCTGATGGAAGCGGAAGATCAGGGCGTGTTCGCCGCCTTGCTGCAGGCCGCGGAAACGTGGCTGCGCGAACAGGGGATGACGCGCACGCTTGGTCCAATTTCGCAGTCGATCTGGGAAGAGCCGGGCCTCCTGATCGACGGCTATGATCATCCGCCGACCGTGATGATGGGCCATGCGAAGCGCGAATACCGCGACTGGATCGAAGGCGCAGGCCATCAGCCGGTCAAGCAGCTGATGACCTATGATCTGGACATCACGCAGGAATTTCCGCCGATCGTCCAGCGGATCATCAAATCCGGCGAGAAGAATGCGCAGATCAACGTGCGCATGGTCGACAAGTCCCGCTTCGATGAAGAGGCAGCCATCATCCTGTCGATCCTGAACGACGCCTGGAGCGACAATTGGGGTTTCGTGCCGCTGACGCCGCCGGAAATTCGCGATGTCGGCGTCAAGCTGAAGCCCATCGTGTTCAACGATCTGATCCGTATCGCCGAGCTGGACGGAAAGCCCGTCGCCTTCATGATCACCCTGCCCGACCTGAACGAACCGCTGGCGGGGCTGAACGGCTCCTTGCTGCCGTTCGGCTGGGCGAAGCTGCTCCTGTGGCTGCGGCGCCCGAAGGTTCGCACGATGCGCGTGCCGCTGATGGGGGTGGTGAAGGAGCTTCAGTCATCGCGCATGGCGAGCCAGCTTGCCTTCATGATGATCGAATATATTCGCCGCGCCTCCATTACGCATTATGGCGCCACGCGCGGCGAGATCGGCTGGATCCTCGATGACAATCAAGGGATGCGATCGATCGCCGAGACGATCGATAGCCGCGTCAACAAAGTGTATCAGGTGTACGAAAAGACCCTGTAGCGGGTGTCTTCACGGCCCGGCGCGCCAATAGCGTTTCGCCTGCCCGCGGCGGTCGTCATGCTTTCGTAAAAGCCACAGCTGTCCGGCCCGTGTGACGCTGACCGGGCTTGCTGAGACCCGCGAGAGGCAGTGGAGCTGGCCTCCGGCCCGGATCCTTCAACATGGATCACCGGACCGGCCGTAGCCACTGCTCCCATCGCGAACCCCAGCGCCTTCATCCTCTCTTCTCCTGTTTGCGGCCGGCCCCGATATGCCCCGGCGGGGCGCCATTCAGCGCGTCGCCAGCGGATCGGTGCCCTGCGCCACCCATTGCGCGCGCGACTGGCAATAGCGGCGAGCAGCGCCGACGCCCGGCAGCGTATCCACCACGCACACGCGGCGCAGGTCGGTTTCGGGATTGATGTCCTGAGCGAGACGCTGCTCAACAGGAACGGTGGCAGGTGCGGGCGCGGGAGCAGGAGCCGGCTCGGGAGCAGCGGTGCCGAGAGCGAGGGCAGCGGCGAGAGCGATCATCGTCATGGCAGTTCCTTTCAGGTCCGGCAGCGCCCTGGTGCGCCGCCACCAAACCTATTGCAGGCCCCGTGCCAAACTTTCTCGCGACGTAAATTCAATGACTTAGAAAATCGCCCCCCGCGACCTTCGCTGATCTTCGGCATGGATTACCAAGTCGCGGCGGATCTTGCCGAATATCAACTGTGCGCATCCGGACGCGCGCGAACACTGCGTCCGTCCGCGAACGTCACGTAATCGCAATGTAGTGCTTCATCCGCGACAATGTCGGACGATGGGGGCGGACGACGGGGCCGCCGATCAGCGCAGCCGCACCCAGGTGGGCGCGTGATCGCTGGCCTTTTCTCGCCCGCGATATTCCTTATCAACGCCCGCCTCGATCAGGCGATCCGCCACTGCTGGGGAAAGCAGCAGATGATCGATCCGGAACCCGGCATCGCGCTGCCACGCGCCGGCCTGATAATCCCAGAACGTCCATATTCCGCCGGCGGGGTTCCGCACGCGCAGGGCATCGGTCCACCCCTGCGCCAGCAGCGCACGATAGCCGGCGCGGCTTTCCGGCTGCATCAGCGCATCATCGGCCATGGCCCGCACGGAGAAGGTGTCATCGTCATTCGGAATGACGTTATAGTCGCCCGCCAGCACCGCGGGGATCTCACCCGCCAGCAGCTCGCGCGCGCGGCGTGACAGGCGGTCGATCCAGCGCAGCTTGTAGTCGAACTTGGGACCGGGCTGCGGATTGCCGTTTGGCAGGTAAATGGACGCGACCGTCAGGCCGTCCACGGTGCATTCGAGATAGCGGCTATGTTCGTCCTCCGGCTCGCCCTCGAGACCGCGCTGCTGCTCGACAGGATCGCTGCCGCGCGCCAGCACCGCGACGCCGTTGAACCCCTTCTGCCCATGCCAGCACGCGCCATAGCCCGCGTCGCGCACCTCCTGAATGGGGAAGGTTTCGTCGCTGGACTTCAGCTCCTGCAGGCAGACGACATCCGGCTGCTGCTCGGCCAGATATTCCAGCAGGCGCGGGAGGCGGGCCTTGATGCCGTTGACGTTGTAAGTGACGATCTTCACGCCACCGGCATTACACCGAGAAGCTGGTCCCGCAACCGCAACCCGACGCGGCGTTCGGATTATCGACCTTGAACGCGGCGCCACCGAGAGACTCGACGTAATCCACTGACGCACCCCGGACGAGATCCAGGCTCACGTCATCGACCACCAGCCGAACGCCGTCCGTCTCCGTCACCACGTCGCCAGCCTCTGGCGCATCAGCAAAGCCGAAGCGGTATTGGAAGCCGGAACAGCCGCCGCCCTCCACCGACAGACGGAGGATGGCAGGCTTGTTCTGCTTGCTTGCGATGGTCGCGACCCTGGCTGCGGCAGCGGAGGTCAGCGCGATGTCAGCAGCGAGTGTAGCCATGGCAGGGAGATAAGCCTCCCCTACCCCGCTCGCAACCCGCGATCGTGCGGGTGCGTGCGGATCAGTCTCAATGTTCCAGAGCGTCCTGCGCGGCAGGTCCGCCGGTGGAAACCGGAATCTGGCTGACGGAGCGATCCTGCGCCGCCAGGAGATAATCGGCGGTGGTCAGGAACGGCACCGGGTTCACGGCAGCGCCATCGATCCGGACCTCATAGTGAAGGTGCGGACCGGTCGAGCGGCCGGTCGACCCCATCAAGCCGATGATCTGCCCGCGACGCACGCGCGCATTGTCGCTGATGATGATCTTCGACAGGTGGCCATAGCGGGTGGCGATCCCCTTACCATGGTTGATCTCGATCATGTTGCCATAGCCGCCCTGGCGGCCGGCATGGTTCACGACGCCATCTGCCGTGGCATAGATCGGGGTACCGGTCGGCCCGGGAATGTCGACGCCCGCGTGCATCGCCGCCGTTCCGCGGAACGGATCGCTGCGAACACCGAAGTTGCTGGTGAACGACAGGTGCTGAACCGGCTGAACGGACGGAATGGAGATCACCCCCTGTTCCAGCGTGTCCAGCTTCTTCCAGGTCATGAACAGCGAGCGGAATTGCGCGTCGGCGTTCAGGTCGGCGGTCGCTTCCGCGCTCGCGGCCGGGATCAGCGGACCGCCCATTGCGCCGACGACGGCCTGCTTGCGCCCCTTCACCAGACGCTCGGGCCGCAAGCCGCGCTCGCGGATTTCCTGCGTCGCATGCTGGTAGCGGGCCTGCAGCTGATCGAGCGCGACATCGGCCAGCATTGCCTGGCGGCGCTCCACCTTGCCGAACGGCGCCAGCGCAAAGGCGGCCAGCCGATCGCCAGTGGGATCGATCTTCAGGGTTGCGAGCGCCAGCTTCTTCTCGTCGCCCACGCCGGTCAGCGCTGCGGCGAGCAGCGCCTGGCGCTGCTCCAGCCGGGTGGCATGCTGTTCGGCGGTCTTGCGGATCGTGGCAACGCGAGTCTGCATGTGCGCGAGCTTGCGTTCCATGGTCTGGATGCGCTGCTCCGAGCGCGGCGCGGCCGTCAGGCCAGCGGCCATCGCCGCCTGGCCAGTCGCGGTAGCGGCACCATAGCCGGCAAAGGCGACCACAACGGCAGCGGCGCCGACGATCGCCGTCTGCGATCCACGGCCAACACGCATCCGGCGAACTGCGCGGCCGTCGTGGAAGACCACGTTCCGCGGCGAAAACAACAGGCGAGCGCCAGCAGCGATGCGGTCAGCCGGCGCGGAAAAAGATTTGGACATCGAACCCCAAACGAGATCGTTGATACGGCAGCCGCCGGGACAAGCCCGACGCGCTTTATCTGAACTGGTCTGGATTGCGGCCCCCCGCACCCGGACGCCGATTACTGGTCTGATCTACGTATATTAGGCAATAGCGCCATAATATTCTCGCGTTAGGCCGGCAGAGTCGCGCGCTGAGTCGTTGAACGGACCCTTCACCACGCCGCTGAACTGAGCCGCGATCAGCGACTGCCAATGCGCTGCGGGCGAAAGATCGCGCTCCTTGCAGCTGGCTTCGAACCATTTGGTTCCGAACCGCACGTGGCGGATCTCGTCGGTATAGATCCGCTGCAGGATGCGCGCGCTGGTCTCGTCACCGGCGGCCATGAAGCGGGCAACGGTTGCGGGCGTTACGTCCAGGCCGCGCGCCTCCAGCGCCATGGGAACGACGGCAAGGCGCGCAACAGGATCGTTCGCCGTGGCACTGGCCGCCTCCCACAGACCGGCGTGAGCGGGCAGCGCACCATAGCCGCTGCCCAAGGCCTTCAACCGCCGGTCGAGAAGCGCGAAGTGCATCGCTTCATCCGCACCAACGGAAAACCAATCGTCCACAAAGGCGCGGGGGTAACCGGCGCCGAAGCGTCCGACGATGTCGAACGCCAAATCGATCGCCACGAACTCGATGTGCGCCAGTGCATGAAGCAGCGCCAGGCGGCCGCGCGCCGATCCGCCTTTGCCGCGTTTCGGCATGCGATTGGGGGGCAGCAGTTCGGGCGTAAGGGGCCGCGCAGGCGAATCCGGCATCTCCACGTCGAATGCGTGATCGAGTTCGCCCCGCCGCCACGCCCGCGCCGCGTGACGCGCAGTCTTTACCTTCCGGACGGGATCGGCCGCGTCCAGCACTCGGCGAGCCGCCTCGGCAACACTGGTCACAAGGCGCGTGCCGCTTCCAGCACGGCCTCTGCGTGGCCGGCCACCTTCACCTTGCGCCATTCGCGCGCCAGCCGCCCGTCCCGGTCGAACAGAAAGGTGGAGCGCTCGATCCCCATGTAGGTGCGCCCGTACATGGATTTTTCCACCCAAGTGCCGAACGCCTCACAGGCGGAGCCATCTTCGTCGCTCGCCAGCGCAACCGCCAGGTCATATTTGGCGATGAACTTCTGGTGTTTTGCCGGCGTATCGCGCGAAATACCGAGCACCGAGACACCAGCAGTGGTGAACGCCGCGGCCAGCGTGGAAAAGTCCTGCGCCTCGCGTGTGCAGCCCGTCGTGTCGTCCTTCGGGTAAAAATAGACGACCATCGGGCAGGGCCGGTCCTTGAGACGGAGAACCGAGCCGTCAGGCGCAGTCACCGTCACGTCAGGCAGCATGTCCATCCGTTACTCCTTTCCACGCTGCCGTAACCTCCTGTCGCGCACTGTCCAGCGCGGCGCCGACCGCCGGCCAATCCTCCAGCCGCAGCGCGCGGGCGATCAGCGCCCGTGTCGCCGGCATGTCCGGCTCGGCAGCGTCCGGCGCCACCAGGCGCAGGGTGACGATCAGGCGGGTAAGCAGATCGTGCGCCTTTACGAGGCCGTGCGGGAGATCGAGCGCAGCGATGGCGCGACCCAGGTGCGGCTCGAACCCACCGCATGCCAGCAACTGACGAACGTGAACGGCGAATTCCAGATCCACCAGACCACCGGGCAGCAACTTCGCATCCAGCGGACCGGCAGGCGGCTTGTGGGTGGCCATCTCGGCACGCATCTTCAGCGCATCGGCAACGATATCCCGCTCCGGCCGGTTGCCCGCGAGCACATCAGATATGATCGCCTGCAAGGCTGAACGCGCTTCCGGTGAGCCAAAGACCGGGCGTGCCCGGGTGAGCGCCATATGCTCCCAAGTCCAGGCACTTTCCCGCTGGTACCGCGCAAAGGATTCAAAGTTGACGACCAGCGGCCCCTGGTTGCCGGAGGGCCGCAATCGGGTGTCGATCGGGTATAAGGGCCCGGCCGCGGTCGGCACCGACAATGCGGCGCTCACGCGCTGCGCCAGCCGGTTGTAGTACAATGTCGCGCCCAGTGGCTTGGCGCCGTCGGACTCCGCCGCGAAATCGCCAGTGAACAGATAGACCAGGTCCAGGTCGGACGCATGGGTCAGTTCACCGCCACCCAGGCGGCCGAGTGCCAGGATGACGAATTCGCTGTCGGGCACCAGCCCGTGAACGCGCGCAAATTCGTCAACCGCCGCCTGTGCCAGCACGTCAATCGCGGCCTCCGCCACGCGTGAATAGCCGGCGGCGACCACCAGCGGATCGGAGGCGCCAGCGATGATCTGGGCACCAAGGGCAAAGCGCCGGTCCGCGACGACCCTGCGGACATGATCGAGCTGCGCCTGATAGTCGCCATTCTTGCGCAGTCGCATCTCGGTTGCGAGCCCGGCTATGTCCGGCACCGGATCAAAGGCGGACGCGTCGATCAAACCGTCAAGCAGATCCGGCCGGCGCGCCAACTCGTCCGCCAGCGTGGGCGCGTGGCTGAGCAATTGGACAAGCAGCACCGACAATGCAGGCCGTGCCTCGAGCAAGCGGAAGATGTTCACCGCGCTTGGCAGTCGCTCAAACAAGCGATCGAGGCGGTTCAGCGCCGCCTCCGGCTCCGGCACCTCGGCGAGCGCCGCAACCAGACCTGGCAGCACGGCTTCAAGCGCGGTCTGCGCGGCGGCGCTGCGCAGCGCAGGATACCGACCCGCGCGCCAGCTCTTGATGCGCGTCATCGCCGTTTGCGTGTCGGTGAAGCCAGCCCCCGCTAGCTGGTCGGCCAGCTTGTCAGGATCGGTCGAAAGCGCAGCCGCGCCGGGCGCTGCCAGCCGATCGAATATTTCCGCTACCCGTTTAACGTGCGGAAGCAGATGCGCGAGCAGCGCGGCGCCGTCCGCACGGCCATCGAGCCGAGCGACCCGATCCAGCGCCTCGCCGGTCGGCAATGTGTGGGTCTGTCGATCGTCGATCATCTGCACGCGATGCTCGGCCGTGCGCAGCGCCACATAAGCGTCCGTCAACGCCTTCGCATCGGCCTGATCGATCCGCCCCGCCGCCGCAAGCGCGGCCAGCGCGGCACGGGTGTCGCCGATGCGAAGCGCCGGGTTTCGGCCGCCGTGGATCAACTGGTGGATCTGAGCGAAGAACTCAATTTCACGAATACCACCGCGGCCGCGCTTCAGATCATAGCCGGGGCCGAACTTCTGCCCCTGCGAGTGGTGGTCGCGGATCCTTCGCGTGATCTCGACGATCTCACCGACAGCACCGAAATCCAGGCTTCGCCGCCAGATGAACGGGCGGATCGCCTCCAGAAAGGAGCGGCCGAGCGCCAAGTCGCCGGCGGCGGGGCGGGCGCGAATGAATGCCGCCCGTTCCCATGGCAGCGCCTGCGATTCATAGTACACGATGGCGGCATCAATCGGCACCGCGATCGGCGTGACTTCGGGGGTAGGCCGAAGCCGAAGATCGACCCGCAGGACATAGCCGTCCGCATCGCGCGTCTGGAGCAACTCGATAACGCGGCGCCCGATACGGACGGCCGCGTCGACCGGCTCCTCATTATTCCGTGTGGGCAGCGTTCTGGGATCGAACAGGAAGATCGGATCAATGTCCGATGAATAGTTCAGCTCACGGCTACCCTGCTTGCCAAGCGCAATCGCCACGAAGCCCGCCGGTGTCGCACTGGGTGTTCGCTCCAGGATCGCGGCACGGATCGCCTGATCAAGCGCGCGATCCGCGAAGTCGGTCAGGCGATGCGTAACCTCGGTCAGGTCGAACAGGCCGGAAAGATCGCCGATCGCCACCTGGAGCGCCAGCCTGCGGCGAGCCAAGCGAAGCGCCTTACTGGTTGAATATTCCTCGGAAATTGGCGGCGGACCGCTGCGCGGGTCGGCGACTGTTTCCCCCTCGCGTTCCAACAGGTTGGCGAGGAACGGCGCGTAAGTCTGAGCGCGCGCGATCGCATCGGGAAACGCTGGATCAACGATTATTTCGCTTGACAAACGGTCCACCATCAAAATGACCTTGAAACCTTCCGGCCCGGTCGCCCGTTCTAACGGCTATGATGGGACATGAACATCACACAGGAGATCGCGGCGGCGGAGGTTATTTCGTCCCCCGCCCGCGCGTGACCGACGCAATCGGCGAGTCGCTTCGCTGCGCCTATACCGAGCGGCGCAGACTGCCAGAGGAGCTCGCCCAGGTTCTGGATCAGCTGGACCGGGTATCGATCCAGCATTGAGGGAAGTGGCGAAGCTCAGCGATCGCGGCTGAGCTCGTCCACCTCGTCCATGATTTCATCCAGCGTGGGCTTCAGGCTGGCGATCGTATGATCGGTGCGCGACGTCATGTCGCTTCCGCTCATCAGCGATTCCAGCGCCACGCGGCCCCGCGCCACGCGGCTCTTGATCGTACCCACAGCGACGCCGCAGATCTCGGCGGCTTCCTCATAGGCGAAGCCGCCCGCACCCACCAGGATCAGCGCCTCGCGCTGCGGCTGCGGAAGATGGAGCAGTGCACGCTGCATGTCGGCCAGTTCGACATGCTTGTCCTGGCTGGCAGGCGCGGCCAGCAGACGATCCGCGACCAGATCGTCCCACTCGCCCTTGAAGCGCGCACGGCGCATCTGGGACAGGTACAGGTTCCGCAGGATGATAAAGGTCCACGCACGCATGTTGGTGCCGGCCTGGAAGCGCTTGCGCGCTGCCCAGGCCTTCAGCAGCGTTTCCTGCACGAGATCATCCGCAAGATCGCGATTGCCGGACAGCGAACGCCCGAATGCGCGCAAGTGCGGAATCACCTGCGCCAGCTGCTTCTTGAACTCGGGATCAGACAGGGAGACGTGCTCGACCGACACCTCATCGGCCGCGTCAGAATTGCGCGGTTCAGCTTCGGTCATGTTCTGTCGTTCGGTCCCCGCGCCGGGAGGTTCCGGCGTCCTTTGCGCAAGATAGGTATCGCCGGCGCGCTTTGCCAGCCGCTCTGTCAGCATGCTTGCCGCTTACTGCCGCGCAAACAGGATGAGGGCGAAGATCACCACAACAAGGACGAGCGATATCGGCAGAATGTAGCGCGTCATGTGCGGCGTGCTACCGGCCCGCGCCTCATCCGTCGTTACTTCGATACGTTCGTTTTCGTGTGCCATGCCTGCTCAACCCCTCAGCCTCGTTTTGGCTCCGTATCGAATTACGAAACCGGTGCGGTCGATTGATCGAAGAACAATGCCTGGCTGATCGCCGCCTTTACCGTGGAACGCTGGAAAGGCTTGGTGATCAGGAAGGTCGGCTCGGGCCGCTCGCCCGTGAGCAGACGCTCCGGGAAGGCGGTGATGAAGATCACCGGCACCTGGAATTCGTGCAGAATGTCCTTCACCGCGTCGATGCCCGAACTGTCATCGGCAAGCTGGATGTCGGCGAGCACCAGACCCGGCCGGTCCTCCATGGCGAGCGCCACCGCCTCGTCGCGGGTCACTGCCACGCCGGTCACCTCATGGCCGAGATCGCGGACGATCGTCTCGATGTCCATGGCGATGATCGGCTCATCCTCGATGATCAACACGCGGGCGCGGGTCTGCTTCTCGATTTCCGACAGCGCCTCGGCGACCAGCGCCTCGACCTCGCTTGGCGCCACATCCACCAGATAGGCCGCGTCCTCCACGGTGAAACCTTCCATCGCCGTCAGCAGAAGTGCCTGGCGCGAAAGCGGCGTCATCCGGGCAAGGCGCGCCCGTGCGATCGCTTCCTGATCGTCAACGTCACCGGGATCGGCCTGCTCGCCGTCGTTCGTAGAATTCCAGATTACCTGGAACGTCCGATAGAGACCCAGGCGGGGATCAACATCGCGCGGGAATTCGCTCGGCGCGGCAACGATCGCCTCCAGCGTGGCGCGCACATATTTGTCGCCATGCGACTGGCTGCCAGTGAGCGCCCGCCCGTACCGACGCAGGAAGGGCAGATGCGGGGCGAGCTGTTGTCCAAGCGACATGAGGCGGAACGACTCCCAATAGATGAAGGCATGGCTTTGCGCGCCGCGCCCTGATTGATCAACTTCATCGACAAACCCCCCGCGGGCGCCAAACGCCCGACGACGCAATTCGTCGCCGGTATGTGGAACCAACGAGCGGCTTTTTAGTTTCACCGTCGTCAGCCATGATCAATAGGCTGGCGCCGCGGCCCGTATCCGGCCAAGGAAATTCATCGTCACGCGGAACGGGTGGTTCAGGGGGCTAAGCGTTGGTTTCGGACAAGGAAGCGCCAAAGAAAACGGTCAAGTCGAAAGGCGGCACGGCAGTGCAGTCAAAGGACCGTGACATGGGTGCGGCGCTACGATCGATTTATCAAAAGACGATCGATGAGTCGGTGCCGGACGAGATGATTTCCCTTCTGAGCAAGCTAGATTAAAAACAGCATATGAATACCACGGCGTCGGAAGATTCGCGCGGCGGCGCGACGGCGCCGTTCATGATGCGATGGCCGTCGGGAGCAAAGCTTCTCGTCATCATCTCCATCGCGCTCCTGCCACTTGCGATCATCGCGGTGTTCGCGACCTTGCGAATCACGCAGATCGCCGATGCCGAGGCCAGGGCCAGTCTCCGGATCGCGTCGGCGGAAAGCAGTCGCGCGATCGCCATCGAATTGATCGGCGATATGACGGCGCTCCGCGTCGCGGTTGATGCGCTGGAATCAGACCCGCTCGACACGCCCAGTTGCGCCCGCGTTCAAGGTGTCTTTGCACAACAGGCATTCAACGGCGCGCGCTTCGCGGTTTTCGACGCGCGGGGCAGATTGCTGTGCGGCAGTAGTTTCACCCAGGGCCTTGAGGTCGCGCGCGCGGCACGCGACTCCGCCGTGGCCGCGCGGATCCTGCCGGGCAATGGATTGCTGCTGGGTGTCGTTGGTCGATCCGGCCGCGTGACGGCGTCCGCCTTCTTCCCGAAGGACTTCATCGCCGAACTGAGCCGGCCGAGTGGCTTCACGCCTGCTTACGCCGCCAAGCTGACCCGGCAGTCCGAAGAGCTCATTCTGGAGCCGTTGCCACGCGAAAACGCGTTCGAGCGGCGCGAGAGCAACGTGACGGATCTCGGCATCGGCGAGCTGGCGCTTGCCATGCAGGTGCGGGCCGCGCCGATCACCTCGCCTTTGGTGATTGCCCTGCTTCTGCCGCTGATCATGTGGGCGGCCGCGGCGGGGATTGCATGGTTCGTGGTGGATCGGCTGCTGATCCGGCCCTTGCGTCAGTTGCGGGCCCAGGTTGCCGCTTTCACTCCCGGCGAAGAGCCCGACCCCGCGACGATGCGCGCGCTGCCGGCGCAGGAGCTGCGCGAACTCGGCGACACCTTCCGCGCGCTCACGCGCACCGTCGCCATTCACGAAGCCGGCCTGGCAGAGGGACTGGTACGCCAGACCAAGCTCACGCGAGAGGTTCACCACCGCGTAAAGAACAACCTCCAGGTCATTTCGTCGCTGATCAACTTCCATGCACGCGGCGCGCGCTCGCCCGAAGCGGCACAGGCCTATGCTTCAATCCAGCGGCGGGTTGACGCGCTTGCCGTCGTTCACCGCAACCACTTCGCGGAGATGGAAGAGAACCGAGGATTGGGCCTGCGCCCGATGCTGGGCGAACTTGCCTCCAACATCAGGGCAACAGCGCCCGAAGGCATTCAGCTGCGGATCCAGCTGGACTCCGATCCGTACCTCGTGTCGCAGGACGTCGCGGTCGCCGTCGCATTCATCGTGACCGAGCTGATCGAACTAGCCGTGACATGCGATCCGGCCGCTCATGTGCGGGTCTCGGTCAAGGAAACCGGCGCCTCCGATCGGGCGACGCTGCGCGTTTCATCCCCTGCGTTGATCGACAGCCCACTCCTTCGTGAAGGTCTCGCCACGCGCTTCGGCCGGGTTACCGAGGGTTTGGCGCGTCAGCTGCGGGCCCCGCTCCACCATGATCCGCTGACCGGCGCCTATGAGATCTCCATCGCGGTGCTCGGCCGCGACTGATCCATGCTGCGCAGATGCGCGGTCATTAACCAGAATACGAAAAAATACGCGATCTTGTTGGAACTGGCCTCCCCAAGTCGCGTTTTACTCTTCGGATAGCGACCTTATGCCCCCCCGCTCTCGCTATCCACGACATAGGCCCGGAAGCGTCAACCCTCCCCCCCCCGGTGACGCTTCCGGGCCTTATTACTTCCCCGGCAGTTCATAACGACTTTGGAACGAACAGCTTCATTGCGCATTTGCGCTCTGGGCGGCTCAATTGCGCTCAGGAGGACGTATGAAGAAGATGATGGGGATGCTGGCAGTGGCTAGCGCACTGCTGATCGCTGCTTGCAACACCGTGGAAGGTGTGGGCCGCGATGTCTCCTCTGCCGGAGACACTGTCGCTCAGACCGCAGACGACGCCAAGTAAGCGAAGATCCCGGAAAGAAAACGGCGGACGCGGCAAATCCCGCCTCCGCCGTTTTGCTATTCGGCCGAAACCGCCTCTCGCTCCCGGGAGCGTTTGCGCTCCGTGAACCAGATGCCGATCAGCGCAAGCTCGTAGAGAAAGCACAAAGGAATGGCGAGCAGCAGCTGCGAGCCGACATCGGGCGGCGTCAGGACAGCAGCGATGGCGAACGCACCGACGATTGCGTAGCGACGGGCGGACACCAGTTGCTTGCGCGTCACGATGCCGCCGCGCTCCAGCAGCATCAGCAGTACCGGCAGCAGAAAGGCGACGCCGAACCCGAACAGGAACCGCATGATGAACGACAGGTAGTTGCCGATCGCCGGCAAAGCTTCCTGATTGACGCCGCCCACATCGCCCTGAAAGCTCAACAGGAAATGCAGCGCCATCGGCACCGCGATGTAATAGGCCATCGCGGCGCCGCTGAGGAAAAGAACTGGTGTCGCCAGCAGAAACGGCAGCAGGGCGCGTTTCTCGTTGCGGTACAGCCCCGGCGCCACGAACTGCCACAATTGGTTGGCGATGATCGGAAATGAAACCATCACCGCCGCGAAGAACGCCACCTTCACCTGAACGAAGAAGGCCTCGAAGATCTCGGTGTAGATCAGCCGGGTCTGCCCGGCCGCGAGCAGCGGCTGGACCAGAAACGAGAAGATCGTTTCCGCAAAATAATAGCAGACCAAGAACGCCAGCACGATGGCGCCGATGCAATAGAGCAGCCGCCGGCGTAGCTCGATCAGGTGGTCGAGCAGCGGCGCGCGCGAATCGTCCAGTTCGTCGACGGTGCTCACGATGCAGCCTTGTCCTGGGGCAGTTTGGGTTCGTCCGCCGGAGCGGCAACCATGGTCGGCCGCTCCACCATCACCGGTTCGTGCTGCGGATCCCGCATGAACATGTCGCCCTGCTCGGCCGGGCGCGGCGCGGGATCATGTGGCGGAATTTCGCCCGTGGGCGGTTCGGAAGCGGCAGGCTGAGCGGGCGAGATCATCGGATGCTCCCGCATGATCCGCTCATTCTCCTCCTTCCACTTCTTCTCCATCTCGGCGAGTTCCGCCTCACGCACCATTTCGTCAAAGCCGGCGCGGAACTGCCGCGCCACGCCCCGCGCCTTGCCGACCCAATAGCCAAGCACCCGCAGCGCCTTGGGCAGGTCCTTGGGGCCGATGACGACAAGGGCGACAAGCGCCACTACCGCCATTTCCGTGAAGTTGAAGTCGAGCATAAGCGCAGCCGCTTCGGGCGGACGTCAGATCAACGCGCCACCTTGTCGTCCTGGACGATCGTCTCGGACGCGGGCCGGGCTGCCTGCTGTGCCTCGATGCGCTGCGCCGGCTTGGCCGACGCCTCTTCATCTTCCTCGGACATGCCCTTCTTGAAGTTCTTAACGCCCTTCGCGACGTCACCCATCATGCTGGAAAATCGTCCGCCGCCCAGCAGGAGGATGGCAACGATGGCGAGCACAAGAATATGCGGGAGGCTGAAGCTACCCATTAGGATTCTCCTGAAGTCCCGCCCATCTAGTCGCCCTCGCCGGGCTTTTCCACCGCCAGTTCTTCCATCGCGAGATCAATCGGATCGAGCAGCCCCGCTGCCCGCAGATCGTCCATCCCCGGCAGGTCGCGCCGGGACGCCAGCCCGAAGTGCGCAAGGAAGCCTTGCGTGGTGACGAAGGTGAGCGGTCGCCCCGGCACCTCGCGCCTGCCCCCCGGTCGGATCCACCCGGCATCCATCAGCACGTCGAGCGTGCCCTTGGAGATCTGCACCCCGCGGATTGCCTCGATCTCGGCCCGCGTCACCGGCTCGTGATAGGCGATGATCGCCAGTGTCTCGATCGCTGCACGGCTCAGCCGGCGCACCTCCTCCCGGCTACGACGGAGAAAATGCGCCATGTCGCCGGCCGTCTGGAAATGCCAGCGATCGCCGCGACGCACCAGGTTGATGCCGCGACCGGCATAATCCGTCGTCAACCGATCGAGCGCCCCGCGAACGTCCCCTTCACCCACATGCGCGCGCAGGCTGTCGACCGACATCGGATCCTCAGCGGCGAACAGCACCGCCTCCACCGCCCGCGTGAAATCGTCCGGCGGTGTCACGCGGGAGCGCGCAGATACAGCGGCGCGAACGGCCCGTCCTGCTCAAGCTCGATCCGCCCTTGCCGGGCCAGCTCGAGCGCCGCCAGGAAACTGGACGCCAGCGCGGAGCGGCGAAACATGCCGGCGGCTCCGTCCGGCAGGAACGCTTCGATGACACCGCGGTCGATGGTCGTCCCGATCAGCCCGGCGATGCGCGCGATTGCGGCTTCCAGCGTCATCACCTCGCGATCATGCACCACATGCATCACGGGGCGCGTCCGCGCGCTGATCCGCCCATAGGCAGAAATCAAATCGAAGATGCCTGCCGACCAGCTTGCCTTGCGCACGGCGCGGAGCCCCTCTGGCGCCCCGCGCCTGAACACGTCGCGGCCAAGCCGGTCACGGCCCATCAGCCGCGCCCCCGCCTCCCGCATGGCGGACAGCCGCTCCAGCCGCAGCTGCAGCCGAAGCGCGAGTTCTTCCGGGCTCGGCTCCACACCGGGATCACGCGGCAGCAGGAGCGCGGACTTCAGATATGCCAACCACGCCGCCATCACCAGATAATCGGCGGCCAGCTCAAGCTGGATCGTCCGGGCTCGCTCCACATAAGCGAGATATTGCTCCACCAGAGCAAGGATGGAGATCTGCTTCAGGTCGACCTTCTGCGCCCGGGCAAGGTTGAGGAGGAGGTCAAGCGGCCCCTCCCAACCTTCCAGATCCAGGGTCAGCTGCTCTCCCGTCACGCCGCCATTGCGAGCAGCGCATCGCGCTTGGCGATCAGTGCCGCGAAATCGCCCTCCTCCTTTTTCACGCTGCCCATGGCGATGTCGAGGCGCTCGCGAGCACGTGGCGCGATGTCGCTCAGCCGGTCTGCGATGGCGATCATCTCGTCCATTCTCGCCCAGCAATCCAGCACCACGTCACAGCCGGCGGCAATCGCACCTGCCGCCTTGTCCGCCGGTGTTCCGGACAGCGCCTTCATGTCGATGTCGTCGGTCATCAGCAGACCATCGAAGCCGATGCGGCCACGGATCACCTCTTCGATGATCGTCGGCGACATGGTGGCGGGCGCCTTCCGATCCCAAGCCTCGAAAACGATATGGCTCGTCATCCCCATGGGCGCATGGGCAAGCGCCCGGAACGGCGCGAGATCATCCTCAAGCTCTGCCTCACTCGCGGTGACGGTGGGCAGAAGATGGTGCGAATCGACCAGCGCGCGGCCGTGACCCGGCATGTGCTTCACGACACCTACGACGCCCGCCGCCGCGAGGCCCTCCAGCGTTGCCCTTCCCAAGGCGCCGACGCGCATTGGCTCGCTGCCAAACGCCCGGATGCTGATCGCCTCGGTCGTCTCCGGCCGGATCACGTCTAGGATCGGGTGACAATCGACCGTGATGCCCACTTCCGCCAGCATCATGCCAAGCGCGGTGGCGTTCGCCCTTGCCGCTTCGATCGCGGACATCGGCGCGACGTCGTACAAACGGTCGAAATCTGGGCCTGCGGGGAACGCCGGCCACTCGGGCGGGGCCAGCCGCGCGACCCGTCCGCCCTCCTGATCGATCAGGATGGCCACGTCGTCACGACCTTCGAGCTCGCGAAGCGAGTCCGTCAAGGCGAGCAGCTGCTGGCGATCGACGCAATTGCGCTTGAACAGGATATAGCCGGCAGGACGCGCCTCTGCGAAAAACGCCCGCTCGTCGGCGGTGAGGATCGGGCCGGAAAGACCAAAGATCACGGGTTTCATTCCGCGGTGTTAGCGAAAGCGCAGCGGCTTTTCACCCTGCCCGATGCCCAAAGCCGCAGCAAAATGCCGGCCGGCCACAGGCTGGCCATGGCTGGCCGGCGCGGGAGAGCCGCAGCGCGCGCTCAGCTCGTCACGAAGCACTTCTCGCCGGCCACGGTCAGCCGCCCGCAAAGATCCGAAGCGGCATCGGCGCTGCCGGCATTCACCTTCAGACGGTAAACCTTGCGGCCATTCACCTCGGCCGACTGGACGGTCTTGCCCAGCGTTGCGACATAGGAGAACCTTTTGGCGACGGCGCTCCATGCGGCGTTTGCCGCAGCCTCGCTGGGGAAGGCGCCAAGCTGAACCAGCGACCCACCGGATGCCTCGCCCGGCACTGCCCTTTTCGGGGCAGACATGGGCGCGGTCGCGGTGAGACGACCGCCGGAGCCTGGCACTTCCGCCACGGTGCGCGCGCTACCTCCGGTCGCGGGAACAGCGGCACCGCTCGCCCGGCGCCCGTCAATCGGCGTTTCGGGCACGGCTTTCAGGTCGATCGCGGCCGCCGCAGTTGAACCGGCGCTTGCCGCAATCGCGGAATCGCCCTCGCCTTCGACCTGAAGCCCACCCGGATCGTCCGGCCGCACCTTGTAATCCCCTGCGGGCGCGGCGATCAGCTCGCCCTGGCCGTCAGGCGTGCGCTGCTGAAAGTTCAGCACGGCAAAAACGATCGCGGCCAGCAGGACAAGCCCGACAACCACCAGAACGACCACACGGAAGATACCCGGCCCTTCCGGCTCGTCCGGTTCAACAGTTTCCAGCCACGGCAGCCGGTCTTCGTCCCGCAGGTCGATCTCGTCGCTCGCCATGCCTTACATCTCCGAAACCGCCTCCACGCCCATGATGGAGAGGCCGTTGCGAATAATTTGCCCGACGCCTTCCGCCAAGAACAGACGCGCGGCGGTCAACTGGTGATCGTCCGGCAACAGGAAGCGCCGATCCGGGCGGTCGTTGCCGACATTCCACAGGGCGTGGAATGCGGCTGCCAAGTCATAGAGATAAAAGGCAATTCGGTGTGGCTCGCGCGCGGCCGCCGCGGTCTCCACCACGCGGGGGAACTGGGCGGCAAGCTGAACCAGCGCCAGTTCCTCCGTATCAAGGCGGGACAGGTCAATTGCCGTTGTTCCAATCCCGGCTTCCGCCGCGCGCCGGCGGAGCGAGGCGACGCGGGCGTGCGCATATTGCACGTAGAAAACAGGATTGTCCTTCGACGCCTCCACCACCTTGGCAAAGTCGAAGTCCATCTGCGCATCGGAACGCCGGGTCAGCATGGTGAAGCGCACCACGTCCTTGCCGACCTCGCGCACAACATCGGCAAGCGTCACGAAATTGCCAGCGCGCTTCGACATCTTCACCGGCTCACCGCCGCGAAGCAGGCGTACCATCTGGACGAGCTTCACGTCGAAGCGGGTCTTGCCTTCGGTAAGCGCCGCAACGGCTGCCTGGATGCGCTTCACCGTGCCGGCATGGTCCGCGCCCCAGATGTCGATCAGTTCGTCTGCGCCCTGCGCCTTTTGAAAGTGATAAGCGAGGTCGGCGCCGAAATAGGTCCATTGACCATTCGACTTCTTGATCGGCCGATCCTGATCATCCCCGAAGTTGCTCGAACGGAACAACGGCAGCTCGACCGGCTCCCAGTCCTCCGGCGTCTCCCCCTTGGGCGCCTCCAGCGTGCCATCGTATACGAGATCGCGCGCGCGCAGCCATGCCTCGGCAGCCTCGGGCTTGCCTGCGGCCTGAAGCTCCGCTTCCGACGAGAACACGTCATGGTGGATGCCGAGCAAGGCAAGGTCGGCCTTGATCAGCGCCAGCATGGCGGCAACGGCACGCGTGCGGAACAGCGACAGCCACTCCAGCTCCGGAGCAGTGACGTAACGGTCGCCAAATTCCTGCGCCAGCGCCTCGCCAACCGGAACCAGGTAATCGCCGGGGTACAGGCCTTCCGGGATCGCACCCACGTTTTCGCCAAGCGCTTCACGATAGCGCAGGTGCGCCGAGCGGGCGAGAACGTCCACCTGGCCGCCGGCGTCGTTCACATAATATTCGCGGATCACGCGATGGCCGGCAAACTCCAGCAAGGCGGCGAGCGCATCGCCCACCACCGCGCCGCGGCAATGCCCCATGTGCATCGGGCCCGTCGGGTTGGCGGAAACATATTCGATGTTGACGCTAGTCCCCGCGCCGCGCCGGGAGCGGCCATAGTCGCCGGCCGCTTCGATGATGGCGGACAGTTCGGCACGCCAGCTGTCATCGGTCAGGCGCAGGTTGATGAAGCCGGGCCCGGCGACGTCGACAGAAGCAACCTCGTCCCTCTGCTCAAGTTCGGCCGCAATCTTCTCCGCCAGCGCACGCGGGTTGGTCTTCGCTGCCTTCGCCAGCACCATCGCTGCGTTCGTCGCAAGGTCGCCGTGCGAGGGATCGCGCGGAGGCTCCACGGTCACGGCACGCCGGTCGATGCCAGGCGTCAACACCCCGGCAGTTTCAAGGGCGTCCAGCGCCGCATCGATATGCGCGGCAAAGCGTGAGTAGAGCGTCATGGCAACCAATCGTGTTCGTGAAGTCGCGCGCGATAGACCAAGCGGCAGCCATCGACAAATCTGATGGCGATTGCATTTCACGCAACCGTCAAAAAGCTTTTTGCGCTCGCAATACCGCAGTGCAGCACATATTGTGCAGCTGCGAACAGATTAGGTTTTCAACCGAGGATTTCCGATGCGCAAGCTGATCACCACCGCCGCTCTCCTGACCGCTCTGGCACCGCTTGCTGCGCAGGCCGAGGCCGAGAAGACGTTCCAGCACGAGCGTGACACCTACGTTTACAAGACCAGCGAAGGCCGTGGCGGCTCGACCATCATCACCGGCCGTCGCGTCGGCGGTGACCGCTTCCGCCTCGTCCTGAACGGCGAGCGCGTGACCGGCAACGTCGGCGGCACCCCGGTCGCGTTCCGCGCACCGCAGGACGGCTCGGTGCAGGTGCTGACCGCCAACTAAGTTCGAGACTTCCCTCTCGAAATGCGTGAGCCGCCCGCGTTTGCTGAACGCGGGCGGCTTTTCGTATGGGCGTTCGTGCGATCAGGCGACCAGGCCTGCCATTGGCGCGCGTCGGCCGATCGCCGGGAAAAGCACCGCGCCTGTTCGCTCTGGGTCCAGGCCGAAATGGGCCGATATCGCGCCGGACATGACATCGTCGAGCCGCGTGGTCGGCCGAAGGTCACGTCCCTCGTATAACTGAGCGGCTGCAAGTCCGGGCCAGTCCGCCACCACCCTCCCGCCGCGGACGCCGCCGCCAAACAGCATTGCCGCCGTTCCGGTACCATGGTCCGTTCCCCCGGTTCCGTTCACCGCAACCGTACGGCCGAATTCGGTCGCGACCAGCACCAGTGTCTGCTGCCACAACGGCCCCAGGCCGCTTTGCAGCGCCGCAAGCATCGCATCGAGGTTTTTCAATCCGTTCGCCAGTCTTGCACGCTGCGCGCTATGCGTATCCCACCCGCCGGTCTCGATCATGGCGATGCGCGCGCCATCGCTGGGCGCCAGCAGTTGCGCCGCCAGGGCACCCGTGGCCGCCGCTTCCCGCCCGCTTCCTTCGGCCAGGTCGCCTGCCAGGCGCCGCGTGTCCATCGCCTCGCCCCACAGCGCATGAAGCTGCGCGTCCCCCTGATAAAGCATGGTGACCCGATGCAGCAGATCGTCCGAGGCATCGGGAAGAACGGAGGGAGCGTAGCTCGCTACTTCATGATTGCCGCGTAAAGCCGCGGGCACCGTTGCAGAAACGGCGATCGCCCGATTGCCATCTTGCGGAAGCAGGCTGAGCAACCGGTTCATCCACCCGTCTCGAGTCTGGTACGCGGCCGCCCCGCCCGTCTCCAACACGTTCTGACCATCGAAGTGGGACCGATCGCGATAAGGCGAGGCCACCGAATGGACGAACAAGGCTTGCCGCTTCTGAAAGAGCGCCGCCGCGGTCGACAAAGCCGGATGCAGGGTGAACATGCTGTCCAGCTTCACACCAGCAGTTGCATCTTCCAGAAATTGATGGCGGACAGCGCCGTATGCGGGATCTCCCACCGGCATGATCATCCCGATGCCGTCCGCGGCTCCGCGCTGGATGATGAACACAAAGCGCCGCTCCGTCGCGGCGCGCGCAAAGGCCATGGGAGAAACAGAACCGGCGGCCAGCGTGGCGAGCGTCGTACGGATCAGAAAGGAACGGCGATCAAGCATCGCTTACCTCCGCATCATGTCGGGGGAGACGAGCAGCAGCGCGAGCGCTTGGCCCGGGCTCTCGGCTCTTCTCAGCGCGTCCGAGGTTTGCTGAGTAACGGAGCCCGCAAACAGCTTAGCGGCCAGCTCGCTCGCATCCAGCACACCGGTTCGCTGGGCAAGCCGTTCTGCCGCCTCAACTCGGCGCATCAACGCATCGGGACCAGCCCAGGCGGCAGCAGTGTCGTCGAAGCCACTCGGCTGGCCCGGCTTCCACACCTTCTGACCAAGCTGATCCTGCAGACCCAAGCTTGCGCCCGAATCCACAACGCCCGATCCAAGTGCCCGCAAGGCGGCGACGGACCATTCCCAAGGACTGCGAAACTTCACCGGCTCGGCAACCCAAGCTTCGGGCGAATCGATGATGGCGCGGTACACGGTTGGCAGATCACCATCCGAGCGCAGGAAGGCTTGCTTGAGCCGCTCGATCATGGCCGCCGGCGGAGCATCACCGGCAAAATGTCGCGCCAGCTTTGTCGCGATATGGGCGGCGGTGGCCGGATTGCGGGCCAGATCGGCCAGAACCGCCTCGGCTTGCTCCTGCCCCTCTTGCGGATAGGCCGCGCCCATGATCGTGCGCGTACCGGGCTCGTGAAGTTCCGGCACGAAGGCAAAGCCGCCGGTCACCTCACGCACGCCCGTCCGCCGCCCGATGCCGGGGACCGTCCACCCGGTGAGCGCGCGCGCAAATTCGACTACATCAGCTTGGTTATAGCCTGTGCGAACGCCGAGAGTGTGAAGCTCAAGAATTTCACGAGCCAGATTCTCATTGAGCCCGCCTTGTCGCGCGGCGACACGCGGACGCTGACCAAAGCGGCTGCCCGGCCCGATGGAATCGGCCTGATCAAGATAGAGCAGCATGGCGGGATGTTGCTCCGCAGCTTTCAGCATCGCGCCGAACTTGCCCATCACATTCGGCCGAATAGCTTCGAACTCAAACGCGCCCGCCAGCGGAGATACCGAAATCTTGTCCGCAGACACCGCAAAGTGGTTGGACCAGAAATGCACTAGGCGCTCAGCAAAGGGCGAGCTTGTCTCAAACGCTGCCCGGACCCGGGCCTTCACTGCGTCAGCATAATAGGATCGCAGCGTGCGACGCGTCTCCTTGCGCATGATGAGCGCCACTTCGCGCTCATCCACCATCGAGGCTGCGGCTGCCTCCACCTGGGCGTTATTCCCATCCGGTCTGTTCCTGCGCACAGCGCGAGCCTGAGCCTGATAGTCCGCGAGATCGTTCAAGATCGTGTCGGTACGAGCCACATAACGCAGCGCCGGAGGGCTCGGCTCATATGTACGCATCTGGGCGACGAGCCAATCACGCGCCGATGCCTGAGCCGAATCAATGGCCGGATCATCAGCGCGACCACCCAGCCCGAAACGGTTCAGCGCGATCGAACGGTCATTCACACCAGTCTCCTGCCAGGGAAGGCAGACTAGGACCCGCTACCTTTACTGCAGATGGACAAATGAAGCCGTTCGCCGAAACGGATGCATCTGCAATCAACCAGCGCCGGCGCGACTGGTTTCGCTGATCGGATGCTTCGGCTCGGGCGAGAGCGTGCGCGCCAGCGTCTCAAACCGGCCGCCATCAATGCGGATCTCGTTGAACGCAGGCGGGGAGGAACGAAGCCTTTTCGAAAGGGTCCCCGCCCCGATCATGCGCACGGTCCAGTCGCCGAACTCGACGGGCTTGTCGAACGGATCATGGACATGACCTGAAAGCACCGCATGGACACCCGCCTTGGCGAAGGCGGCGAGCGCCTTTTCACCATTGCGGGTCTTTGCGGTGCCCCGGGTGCCGCCTTCGATCAAAGGATGGTGTCCGGCAACGAAGATCAGATTGCCCTTCGGTGCCGCGTGCGCAAGCTCCAGCGCAGCATCCAGGGCGTCCGAACTGACATAACCCTTGGACCAGTTCAGGCGCCATTGCGCACGTGCCGTGGTCTTGAGCGGGATTACCGAAACGCCCGGTAGATCGAGCGTCTTCTCGATCAACCGTTCCGCGGCACCATATCGCTTATAGGGGCTAAATAGACGTCGCAGCGGATCCCAATAATAGGGAATGTCGTGATTACCGACCTCGATCGTCACGGGCACATTCAGCGAGCGCAGCCATTTTCCGCCAGCGTCGAATTCGCTGGGCTTGGCTCGCATCGTGAGATCGCCCGTCATGATAACAGCGTCTGGAGCCTCATCGGCAACACAGCGCGCGAACCAATCCAGCGCCTTCGGGTCTTCCGCACCGAAGTGCACGTCGCTTACGTGAAACAGTTTCATCGGCATGGCCAACGCGCTGCCCGCAATAAGGTTCGCGGGCAAGCGCTGCTCGGCTGCGTCAACTCAGAGGCGTCGATGCTTCCCGCCGTAATGGGTCCCAATATAGCCGCCGATCCGCGCCATCTCATCAGCCGCGTTTCGGGCCGCCTCCGCTGCGCACGGAAACGGATCCCGTTCGGCCTGGCTCGCGCGCATGGCAACGCGCTCACAAAGGGTCTCAATATCGGCGCGGGTAAGCACATTCTTTTCGCGAAGCAGGCAAAGCAAGCTCTGCAAGATCACCAGTGATTCGTCGCCCGCGCGCTCTTTCGGCACCATCGGCTCTCTCCTCTTCCTAACTACGGAAGAGTATCCAAATCGTTCCGACTTGCAAGTGCCTGAACTTGATCAGCGAATGCCGCCTCCGAGCGAGCGGTATAGTTCCACGAGGTTGCTTGCACGTGCCAACCGCGTATTCACCAGTTGCTGCTGTGCAGCGTAAGCGGTTCGCTGTGCATCCAGAGACACAAGGAAAGAATCGACTCCGGCGCGGTACCGTGCCTCGGACAAGCGAGCGGCAACGGTAGCAGCTTCTGCCCGGGCGGTCTGAGCCGAAACCTGCTCGTCGATCGTCCCGCGCTGCGCCAGCGCATCGGAAACCTCGCGGAACGCGGTCTGCACCGCACGTTCATACGTCGCCACCGCCACCTGCTGGGAGGCCTTGGCGTAGTCGAGATTGGCGGCGTTGCGGCCGCCATCGAACAACGGCAGCCCGATGGCGGGAGCGGCATTGTACGTGAAGCTGCCGCCGGAGAAGAGGCCGGAAAGCGCCGTCGAAATGGTCCCGATGGTCGCCGTCAGCGAAATGCGCGGGAAGAACGCTGCACGCGCGGCGCCGATGTTTGCATTCTCGGCGATCAGCTGATGCTCTGCCTGAAGCACATCGGGCCGGCGCAACAGCACCTCGGAGGAAAGGTCACCCGGCAGCGCGTCCCGTGTCACAGGCGTGGCACCCAGAGCAGCGGGCAGCTGCTCGGCCGGCACGGTCGTGCCGACCAGCAGGTTCAGGGCATTCTGGTCTCGCGCCACCTGGGTCTGCAACGTCGCGATATCGTTGCGCGCGGCCTGATAGTTCGTCTCTGCCTGCCGCGCCTCCAGCTCGGACGCGACGCCGATGCGGAACTGCGCACGCGTCAACTCCAGCGATTGCTCGAACGTCTTCAGCGTCTCGCGGCTGATGCGCAGCTGCTCCTGATCCGACGCCATGGTCAGCCAGGCGGTGGCGATCTCCGCGATCAGGCTGATGCGAGTCGAACGCTGCGCTTCCTCCGATGCGAAATATTGTTCGAGCGCCGCACGCGACAGGTTGCGAACCCGGCCAAACAGATCGAGTTCGAACTGCGAGAAGCCGGCGTTGACCGAATAGAATTCAAGGTTGGACGAGCTACTCCCCACACCCGCTCCGGCACCAACGCCGGTGCCCCCGCCGGTGCCCCCGCCGGCTCCTGATCCCGTACCAGTACCGGTGCCGGAGCCAGTTCCGGTACCGACCCCGCCACCGGCGGTGCCGGCAGCGCCAAAGGCATTGTTGGTATAGGTGCCCGAGCCGGAGATGGTGGTGGAGGGCACCAGGTCCGCCCGCTGAACACGATATTGCGCCCGCGCCTGAAGCACATTGCCTGCGGCAATGCGCAGGTTGCGGTTGTTCGCAAGACCAGTCTCGATCACCTGCTGGAGCCGGGGATCAAGGAAGAAATCGCGCCAGCCGATCTGGGTGATGTCCGGCGCATCGGTCGCGGCGCTGGGGTAGATGCCGCCTTCCGGCAGCGCGGCCGGTGCCACACCTACCGGACGGACGTATTTCGGTGCCAGGTTGCAGCCCGATAGCGCGGTGGCGACGGCCAGCGCCGCCAGAAGGGAACGGCCACTCATTCTACTCATGCTCCCTGCGGCGCCGGACCACGGTCCCGATCGCCCTCGCCGTCATCACGCTCGTCGCGCAGCGGCTCGTAATTGTTCACATTCTGGTCGCCCTCGTCGCCCTTCCCGTGGCCGAACAGCCGCGAGACGACGACGAAGAACATCGGCACCAGGAAGATCGCCAGCACCGTCGCCGACAGCATGCCGCCAACCACCGCGCGCCCGATCGCATTCTGTCCACCCGCACCAGCACCGGTCGAGATCGCCAGCGGCAGCACGCCGAAGATGAACGCAAGGCTGGTCATCAAGATTGGACGCAGACGCAGCCGAGCTGCTTCGATTGCCGCCTCGAACGGCCGCATCCCTTCGGCAATCCGCTCTTCGGCGAACTCGACGATCAGGATCGCGTTCTTCGCGGAGACGCCGATCGTGGTGATCAGGCCGACCTGCAGGTAGATATCGTTGCTAAGGCCCGTGAGCGTCGCGGCAAGCAGCGCACCAATCACGCCGAGCGGCACCACCAGCATCACCGCGATCGGCACCGACCAGCTCTCATAGAGCGCAGCAAGGCAGAGGAACACGATCAGCAGCGACAGGGCATAAAGCGCTGGTGCCTGACCACCCGACAATCGCTCCTCATAGGACAGGCCCGTCCATTCAAGCGACGTGCCCGGCGGCAGCTTGGCCTGCATTTCCTCGATCGCCTCCATCGCGGTCCCGGTGGAAACGCCCTGCCCCGGCGAGCCCTGAAGCTGCATCGCGGGCTGGCCATTGTAGCGGGTCAGCGACACAGGTGCATTGGCCCATTCGATGGTCGAGAAGGCGGTGAACGGTACCATCTGGCCATCCGAACCGCGCACGTAGAAGGCGGCAAGGTCCTCGGGCTTCAGGCGATAGGGCGTATCCGCCTGAACATAGACGCGCTTCACGCGGCCACGATCGATGAAGTCGTTGATGTACGATCCACCCCAGGCGGTCGCGATCGTCGAGTTGATCGTGCCGAGATCGAGCCCAAGCGCCCGTGCCTTGTCCTGATCGATGTCGATCTTGAGCTGCGGCGCATCCTCCAGGCTGAGCGGCCGAACCTGCGCGACGCGCTGATCCTGCATGGTCATGCCCAGAAGCATGTTACGGGCCTGGGTGAGCTTCTCATGCCCGATCCCCGCCGTATCGACCAGCTGGAGGTCGAAGCCGGTAGCATTGCCCAGCTCCTGTACCGCCGGCGGCACCAGCGCGAAGATCATGCCGTCGGTATATTGCGAGAAGGCACCCATGGCGCGTCCGGCGATCGCCTGCGCCTTGTTCTCGGCACCCTCGCGATCCTCCCAGGGTTTCAGACTGACGAAGGCGAGACCCGCGTTCTGGCCCTGGCCCGCGAAGCTGAAGCCGTTGATGGTGAACACTGATTGCACGCCTGGCTCCTTGAGGAACTGGCTGCGGATCAGATCCAGCCCCTTGTCGGTGCGCGCAGTGGTGGCGCCGGCCGGACCCTGCACCAGCGCGATCACAGTGCCCTGGTCCTCATCGGGGAGGAAGGCGCTGGGCAGGCGAACGAACAGGAACGCCATGATGCCGACGATCAGCGCATAGACCAGCATGGAGCGCTTCCAACTACGCGCGGTACGCTTGACGCCCTTCTCGTACTTGGCCGTCCCCTTGTCGAAGGTCCGGTTGAACCAGCGGAAGAAGCGCGCGAAGATGCCGTTGCCCTGGTTCTTTTCCTTGGTGTGCGGCTTCAGGATCGTGGCGCACAGGGCGGGCGTCAGGATCAACGCGACCAGCACCGACAACACCATCGCCGAGACGATCGTGATCGAGAACTGGCGATAGATCACGCCCGTCGATCCGCCGAAAAACGCCATCGGCAGGAACACCGCGGACAGCACCATGCCGATGCCGACCAGCGCGCCCGAGATCTCGTCCATCGACTTGCGCGCTGCGTCCTTGGGGCTCAGCCCCTCATCAACGATCAGTCGCTCGACATTTTCGACCACGACGATCGCGTCGTCGACCAACAAGCCGATGGCGAGCACCATGCCGAACAAGGTCAGCGTGTTGATCGAGTAACCGGCGGCCTGCATCACCGCAAAGGTACCGAGCAGCACCACTGGCACCGCAATGGTCGGGATGATCGTCGCGCGCCAGTTCTGCAGGAACAGGAACATGACGAGGAAGACGAGCACCACCGCCTCGACGAGCGTATGGATCACCTGCTCCACCGACAGGCGCACGAACGGCGTGGTGTCGAACGGATAGACGACCTTCACGTCGGCCGGAAAGCCCTTGGCGATCGACTCAACCTCGGCCTTCACCGCCTCTACGGTGTCGAGCGCATTGGCCCCCGCGGCGAGACGGACGCCGAAGCCCGATGCCGGCTTGCCGTTGAACTTCGTGTCGAAGCCGTAATTCTCCGCACCAAGCTCGATCCGCGCCACGTCACGCAGGCGAACCACCGCGCCGTCAGCATTGGTCTTCAGCCGGATCGCACCGAATTCCTCGGGCGTCTGCAGGCGCGACTGCACCGAGACGGTCGCATTGAGCATCTGCTCCTTGGGTGCTGGCTGCGCACCGATCTGGCCGGCAGAGACCTGCGCGTTCTGCGCCTGTACCGCGCTCGACACATCGGCGATCGTCAGCTGATAATTGTTGAGCTTGAGCGGATCGACCCAGATGCGCATCGCATATTGCGAGCCGAAGATCTGTAGCTCGCCCACGCCGTTGACGCGGCTGACCGGATCCTGGAGTCGCGAGACGACCATGTCGGACAAGTCGGTGATCGAGTGCGAGCCGTCCTGCGAATAGAGACCCACGATCACCAGAAAGCTGGCGGCCGACTTCTGCACCTGAATGCCCTGCTGCTGCACTTCCTGTGGCAGCAGCGGCGTCGCCGCCTGCAGCTTGTTCTGTACCTGCACCTGCGCGATGTCAGGATCGGTGCCTTGTTCGAACGTCAGCGTGATGGTGAGCACGCCCGACGAGGATGAAGACGAAGAGAAGTAACGCAGATTGTCGATGCCGCGAAGCTGCTGCTCGATGATCTGCGTCGTGGTGCGTTCAAGCGTGTTGGCGTCGGCACCGGGATAGGTCGCGGTGATCGACACCGTCGGCGGCGCGATCTCCGGGAACTGGGCGACGGGAAGCGAGCGGATGGCAATGGCGCCAGCCAGCATCAGGACGATGGCGATCACCCATGCGAAGATGGGTCGATCGATGAAATAGCGTGCCATCTGGGATTACTTCGCCTGTGCCTGGCTGCCCTGCCCAGGCTGCCCCTGACCGCCCTGGCCCTGACCGCCCTGGCCCTGACCGCCCTGCCCCTGGCCCGCGCCGGGCTGACCGCCCTGCCCGCCCGCGGGCTTGGCATTGGGGTTCCATGGCTTGGGATTCACGGGCGCGCCTGGCCGCAGCATGCCGCCGCCGCCTTCCACGATCACCCGGTCGCCGGCCTTCAGCCCGCTCGTGACCAGCCAGTTCTCGCCAATCGTCCGGTCTGCCTTGAGCACGCGCTGCTCGACCTTGTTGCCCTGGCCGACGACCAGCGTCGTGGGCTCGCCCCGCTCGTTGCGGGTGACCGCACGCTGCGGCACGAGCAGGCCGTCAGCCTGCGTTCCTTCGACCAGTTCGGCGCGCACGTACATGCCGGGAAGCAGCAGGCCACGCGGATTGTCGAACAGGGCCCGGATGGTCTGCGTGCCCGTTGCCGGATCAACCGTCACGTCCGCGAACTGCAGCGTACCTTCGATGGGGTAGAGCGAGCCGTCCTCGAGCCGCAGGCGCACGCCCGCGGCTCCGCCGCCGCGCGACAGATCGCCTGCCGCGATCGACTGTCGCAGGCGAAGCAGGTCCGCGCTTGATTGCGGCACGTCGACATAGATCGGGTCGAGCCGCTGGATCGTCGTCAGCGCCGTAGTCTGCCCGGAAGTCACCAGCGCGCCGGTGGTCGCCAGCGCGCGGCCAATACGGCCGGAGATCGGCGCGCGCACAGTGGTGCGCTCGAGATCGATCTGCGCGGTTCGCAGCGCAGCCTGCTGGGCAGCGACATCCGCCTGCGCCTGCTGCGCCGACGTGATCGCATTTTCATATTCCTGGCGCGCGATCGCGTTGATCTTGACTAACTCGCCATAGCGCCGCTGGAGCGCCGCGCTCGACGCGATTGCAGCCCGCGCGCGGGCCAGGGCGGCGCGAGCGCTCGCAACGGCCGCAATGTACGGCTGCTGGTCTATGCGGAACAGCGGCTGGCCGCGGCGCACGTAATCGCCTTCCTTGAACAGCCGATCGACGATCAGGCCGTTTACCTGCGGGCGCACCTCAGACGTCTCATAGGGCGCGGTGCGCCCCGGCAAGGTCGTCGTCAGCGTCACTGCCTGGGGCTGCACCGTGACATAGCCAACTGGAGGTGGGCCCGCCTGCTGCTGCGCTTGCTGGGCTTGATCGTTCTGCCCCCCGCACGCGGAAACGGAGGCCAGCAGCAGCGCCGTGAGCGCGACCCTCTTGAATGACATATTGTTCTCTGTGATATGTGAGTGATCGTTCACTCACGTTTGCTGCTACTGCGAACTGGGCGAAGCGTCAAGCACGGGAGACGAACCATCAACGAGTGCAGCACCGCCCCGCCAAGTGCGCGCACTGGCCGGGCAAACGCACGACGTGTCAATCGGCGTCCAAAAAGGACCCCCTATCGGCGTGCAAAAGGGACCCCCTT
>NZ_LSKH01000100.1:0-1072 GCF_001557395.1 Sphingomonas sp. CCH5-D11
GCGGCGCAAGACGAGGCCGCGCTCTCCGACGAACGAATCGCGTGAACGGCGAAAGGCGATGAGCAGTGAGTGACAAGGACAAGGGCGCGGCCGAAGGCGCGCCAAAAAAGAAGGGCAAGATCGGCAAGATCCTGGTGATCGCGGTCGGCGGCGTTGTGCTGATCGGCGGCGGCGTTGGGGCGGGCCTTTATGCTGCCAGCGCCGGCGTGATGGGAGGCGCCAGTGCGCATGCGGCGGATGAAGGCAAGCCGAAGCTGGTTCCCAAGAGCGAGCAGAAGCGCCCGGAAGAGGGTGGCGGATCGGGCGGTGGTCACGGCGGCGATGCCGGCGGCGACGATTCGGGCCACGCCGGCAAGCCGACGCCGGAGGGCGCTGGCGGCGATCGCTACGCCTCCAACTATTTCGCGCTCGAAAAAGAGTTTACCGCGAATCTCCAGGATTCGATCCACTTCTTGCAGGTGGGTATCGCGGTGTCGACGCCGTACGACGATACGGTGATCCAGCACATCAAGACCAATGATATCGCGATTCGCTCCGCCATCCTGATGGCGCTGGGTGACACCACGGAAGACCAGGTGTTTTCCTCTCAGGGCAAGGCCGCGCTGGCGAAGCGGCTGACCGTAGCGATCAACAATACGCTGGAACAGAAAGAGGGCTTTGGCGGCGTTAGTAACGTCTACTTTACCAATTTCGTTGTTCAGTGACCGCATATGGTTAACGCCAAGCCAGAACTTGCTCGCGAACGGCGAGAGCGCGCCCGACCGCAGGCCCTCCAAACGGGTGGCCTGGGGCAGGCGAAGCTCAATCCGTTCGGCGACCTGCACACGCTGCAGCATCTCTCCGCGCGTCTTGCGCGGGGGCTGCGCGGCGTGTTCGAGCCGCTGCTACGCGAGGAAGTGCGGGCCTGGGCCGAACCGCTCGCGGTGCAGCGCTTCGCCGATTATCGCGCGGAGCGCCCGGACAAGCTGACCGCCTGGCTGCCGCTGGGCATGGACGATCGCACGGCATTGCTGGTGCTGGACGGCAGGTTCGTTCTCGAGCTGCTCGATCTCTTCTTTGGCGGCACCGGCGC
>NZ_LSKH01000101.1:0-822 GCF_001557395.1 Sphingomonas sp. CCH5-D11
GCCCAACCCGGATTGTCGGGCGAGAAGCCCGCGCCGGTGATTGCTACGAGCCGCCCGCCGTCGGCCAGGCGCGCGAGCGCCGAGGCGATGTGGCGGTAAGCGGCGTCGGCGACGCGGCCATCGACCTCGGCCCCCACCGAGAAGGGCGGGTTCATCAGGACGACGCTCGGCCGGAGGCTTGGCTCCAGATGGTCGTGGATGCGCGCGGCGTCGAACCGCGTGACCGGCGCGTCGTATAGCGATGCGAGGAGGTCGGCGCGGGTGTCGGCGAGTTCGTTGAGCGCAAGCGATGCGCCCGCGACCTCGGCGAAGATGGCGAGCAGGCCGGTGCCGGCCGAGGGCTCCAGCACGACGTCGGCGCGTCCGATCGCGCCTGCGCGCGCCGCGACGAAGGCGAGCGGCAGCGGGGTGGAGAATTGCTGGAGCGCCTGGCTCTCCTCGGAGCGACGCGTGTGGGTCGGCAGCAGCGCGGCGACCTTGGCGATCATCGCGAGCTGCGCGGCCGCGGGCCGCTTCACGATCGCCGGGCCGAAGCGGCGCAGGAACAGGATCTGGGCGACCTCGCAGGCCTCGTAGGCGGACTTCCAATCCCAAGCGCCCTCGGCGTCCGAGCCGCCGCTCGCGCCGGTCATGGCGTCGCGCAACGCGCGCGCGTCGATCGGGACGCCGCGCGCGAGCGGATCGAGCAGCGCCTGGCCGGCGGCGAGGATGACGGATGAGATCGGCGCGACCGGCGCGAGCGAGGGCGCGGCGGCGCGAGTGGTGAGCGGCATGGCGGTGACTTTCGGGAGAGCGGGAACGGACGGCCGCCGCGCCCTCGCT
>NZ_LSKH01000102.1:0-5418 GCF_001557395.1 Sphingomonas sp. CCH5-D11
TTCGTCGGCCGGGCCGGCGGAGGGGTGATCAGCCTTCGTTCGCCCAGAGCGTCAGCAGCGTGTGCGCGATGGCATAGGTGGGCGGCGCGACGAACGGCCCCTCACCCGCGAGCGACGCGCGCACTTCCTCGCGCGTGAACCAGCCGGCCTTTTCCAGCTCATTCTCGTCGAGCGTGATTGCATCATCCTCGGCGACGCCGACACAGGCAATCATCAGTTGCGACGGAAACGGCCAGGGCTGGCTCGCCACATAACGGACGCCGGAAACGCGCACGCCGGCCTCCTCTTGGATTTCTCGCGCGACAGCCTCCTCGATCGACTCGCCCGGCTCCAGAAAGCCGGCGAGCGCGGAATAGCGACCGGCGGGCCAGCTTGGCTGACGTCCGAGCAGGGCGCGCCCGTCATGCTCGGCGATCATGATCACCACCGGGTCGACGCGCGGAAAATGCTCGGTCGAACAATTCCCGCATTTACGGCCCCAGCCGGCACGGAACGGCGTGGTCAGCGTACCGCAATTGGCACAGAAGCGGTGCCGCGCATTCCAGTCGAGCACCGCGCGCGCCATGGCATAAGTGGCGGCCTCACCGGGCGCGAGCTGGTCAAGCGCGCGGAACAGCGCGGGTGAACGCAGCGGCGGAGCAGGCACGCCTTCCGGCGCGGCGGCGAAGCGCGGCCGCCCCTCGTCAAAGCCGAGCAGCACGATATGCGCGTCGTCCGCCGCCTCCGTCACCATCGTCCAGCCGAGGCGGCCATCCTCGGTGATTTCGGGATCATAGCCGTCCAGCTTGAGCAGCCGGGCGCGCCAGTCGCCCATCGCGGCGGCAAAGGCCTCCGCATCGTTGCGGTGATCGGCAACGCGGCTGAGCGTGCCGCCCGTGAAGCCCGGCACGCTCATCGCGCGGTCAACCGCTGCATGTCACGCGCCAGGGCGGCGGATACGTTTCGCCGAACCGGCCATTTATCATCCGGGAAATATTGCACCATCACCGTTCCTCGCATCTTCCTGACCGGATCGACCCAGGCGATGGTGCCCGCGGCACCGCCCCAGCCGAATGTTCCCTTGGACGGCACGCCGCCCGGCGCATTTTCGAGATAAACCGAGCCGCCGGCACCGAACCCCATGCGCGCCGACATGACCCCGCCCGTTCCGTCGCCCAGCCCGCCGAACGTCACGCCGGGCGGAAGGAGGTTCGACATGGCGAGCGCCACCGTTTCCGCCTTCATCACCCGCCGCCCGTCCAGCGTGCCGCCGTTCGCCAGCATGTGGAGGAAGCGATCATAGTCGCGCGCGCTGGAGACCAGCCCCGCGCCACCATAGGGAAAGCTGGGTGGCTTGAGGTACACCGACGTCGCCGCGCGATCGGTTGGCGCGCGAACATCCCCGACGAACACGTAGTTGGTGGACAATCGCCCCACCTCGCTCGCCGGGACGCTCCAGTAGGTCGATCGCATGTTCAGCGGGCCGAGAAGGCGCGTCTGCACGAAGCGGTCGAATGGCATGCCGCTCGCCTGCTCGATCACCGCGCCCAGCACGTCGAGGCCAATGGAATAATGCCATTTGGTGCCCGGTTCGGCGATCAGCGGCACCGCCGCCACCCGGTTGGCGAATTCTGCGAGCGTGGTCGGGCGGGCGGTGCGCGCCTTGGCCTCCATCTGCGCATTCACCTGTGCCGGCACGATGCCGCGCCGCTCATATTCCTGCAGCAGCGGCCCCTTGGCATTGATGCTGTAGCCAAGGCCGGCACTGTGGGTGAGCAGGTGGCGGATCAGGATCGGCTTCTTCGCCGGCACGCTGTCCAGCGAGGTATCCGGGCTGGTCAGCACCCGCATGTTGGCGAACGCGGGGATATATTTGCTCAGCGGATCATCCAGGCCGATCCGCCCGTCCTCCACCAGGAGCATCGCCGCCATGCCCGTCACCGGCTTGGTCATGGAATAGATCCGCCACAGGCTGTCCGGACCGGCCAGTGGCGCGCCCGGATCGTCGGAGATGCGGCCGGCGGAAACGAACTGCGGCGGGGCGTCGCCAACGCCGAACGCACCCACCACGCCCGGCATCTTGCCGCTGGCGACATAGCCATCAAACAGCGCCTGCGTTTCGCGAAGCAGCGGGTTTGCGCCGGGCGCCGCGGCGACAGTAGGGGCAGGGGCAGGTTGCGGTGCCGGCTGCGCCTGACGCGCGTCGCCCATCGTGGCGGCGAATGCCAGCAACACCATGGTGCCGCCCAGCCAATGCGTTCTCATCGCACCCTCCCTATCGCCTCTGCGGCCTTTGCGAAGACGGTCGGCAATCCCGCGGATGCGAGATCGTCGACCGGCCACCATTCGCCCCCGGCCTGCGCTGAATGCGCGTCCCCGCGCGCCACGGCAAGCGCGAGTTCGAGGGTGAAATGGGTAAAGCCATGGCTGACCACATGGTTCAACATCGCCCAGTCCAACGCCGCCGGTGCCCCTTGCAGCCCGGGCGCGGCGGGCTCCCAGGGCCCCGTCGGCAAGGCGCGCATGCCTCCAAGCAGCCCCTTCGCCGGACGGCGGACCAGCAGCACCTCGCGCGCCGAAGAGGAAAGACCATCGCTGCCGCCACGCTCCAGCCAGAAGATGGTGCCGAACCGCGCCGGCCGGGGCTTCTTCGCCGGCTTGACCGGAAACGCCTCCTCCTCTCCTGCCTGGTGCGCGGCGCAATCACGGGCGAGCGGGCACAGGAGACACTTGGGCTTGCGCGGCGAGCAGATGGCGGAGCCGAGATCCATCATCGCCTGGGCGAAATCGCCTGCGCGCCGATCGGGCGTCACCTGCTCCGCCGCCGCCCGAACCGCGCGCTTTCCCGCGGCGCGAAACAGGCGAGACACGACACGTTCGACATTGGCGTCGACCACGACGGCGCGCTGTCCGAACGCGATCGCCGCCACCGCCGCCGCCGTATAGTCTCCCAGCCCCGGCAGGCCACGCAGCGCGTCTTCCGTTCCAGGCAGGCGGCCGCCATGATCGGCGACGATCGCCTTTGCCGCCCGCACAAGATTGCGGGCACGGGCGTAATAGCCAAGCCCCGCCCAGGCCGCCATCACCTCCGCCTCGTCGGCGGCGGCGAGGCTGGCGACATCAGGCCATCGCGCCACCCATGCCTCGAAGCGCGGGCGCACGGTGGCGACCGTTGTTTGCTGAAGCATCACCTCCGACAGCCAGACCCGATAGGGATCGGGCGTTACGCCGGGCGGTGCGCGCCATGGCAGGGTGCGGGCATGACGATCATACCAGTCGAGCAGTCTGTCGGCGATCGAGCGCTTGGCGTCCACGCCCCGGCTATGGCATGGGGCGCCAGATGAGCAAGCGGGTGCGAGCGTCCCAATCACAGCCGGAACCCGCGCGATCAAACCGTTCGCGCCCGGTATCCGAGCTGCTGCCCAGCGTCGGCGGCGCGGCATTCCGCCGTTTCGGCTTCGTGCAATCGTCGATCGTGACGCGCTGGCCCGATATAGTGGGCGAAAAGCTTGCCGCGGCGAGCGCTCCCGAATCGATCAAGTTTCCGGTCGGCAAGAAGCAGGACGGCACGCTTAGCCTGATGGTTCGCAGCGCCCATGCGGTGATGATCCAGCATGTCGTGCCGGAGATCATCGAGCGAGTGAACCTGTTCTTCGGCTATCCCGCCATCGCCAAGGTCGCCATCCGCCAGGGCGATGTGGCGCCGCGGCCCAAGCCGCGCCCCTCGCCTGCACCGCGCCCGGTTCCGGTCGAGTTGGGGCAAAGCCTCAAAAGCATCGAAGACCCTGAGCTCAAGGCCGTGCTGGAGGCGCTTGCCGCCGGCGTCGGCGCTTTCCATGGATTGCCCACCGTCAAATGAAAAAGCTGCTTGCCCTGGCCGCCCTGGCCCTCGCCGCGCCACTGACTGCCGCGACCCAGAAACCGTGGACGGCGACCGCCGCTCTCGCGCCATCGGGCAGCTTCGTCATCGGCAACCCCAAGGCGAAGGTGAAGCTGATTGAATATGTCAGCTACACCTGCCCGCATTGCGCGCATTTCTCGCGTGATTCCGCGCCCGTGCTGAAGGGCAAGATGATCGCGTCCGGGTCCACCAGCCTGGAGGTGCGCAGTTCCATCCACGATCGGTACGATCTGGTCGCCGCCACGCTGGCGCGCTGCGCCGGGCCGGGGCTGTTCCCCAAGATCCATGACCTGCTGTTCACGCGGCAGGAGGAATGGCTGAAGCAGGCGGCGGCCTTCGATCAGGCATCGGGCCAGGCCAATGCCGGCAAGTCTCAGCCGCAGATCATGCGCGCACTCGCCGATGGTGCCAGGCTGACCGGCATCGCCAAAGCCGCGGGCATGACCGATAGCGCCATCGCCGCCTGCTTCGCCAACGAGGCGAATGTCGCCAAGACGCTTCAGGTGGCGCAGGCAATGCAGGGTAAGATCACCGGCACGCCGACCTTTGAACTGAACGGCAAGCTGATCCAGAATACCGACTGGGCCGGGCTGGAACCGGTGCTGCGCGCCGCCGGCGCCAAGTGATTGATACGGAGTGATAGCATGAAATTGCGTTTTGCCGCGACCACCCCTCTCCTCGCCTGCGCGCTTGCGATGCTCGCCGCCTGCGGAGACAGCGGCAACAGCAACGCCGCCGCACCCAATTCGATCGCCGCCACCGCGGCGCCGGCCGGGCAGGACTGGACTCAGGTCGTCTCCAAGACGGCAGACGGCGGCTATGTGATGGGCAATCCCGACGCGCCGCTGAAGCTGGTCGAATATGGATCGCGCACTTGCCCGACCTGCGGCAATTTCGGCCGGACCGGCACCCGCCCGCTCGAAGACACGTACATCAAGAGCGGCAAGGTCTCCTATGAATTCCGGGACTTCCTGGTCCACGCGCCGGACCTTGGCGTCGCGATCCTGGGCCAGTGCGCCGGCGAGACGCCGTTCTTCCCGATTCTGGAGCAGATGTTTGTCGAGCAGAACCAGTTCCTCGAGAAGCTGGAAAGCGTGCCGGCCGACTTTCAGCAGCGCCTGCAGGGTATGAGCCCGGCGCAGCAGGCGACCGCCTGGGTCGAGCATCTGGGCTATATCGACTTCGTGAAGCAGCGCGGGCTGACCGAAGCGCAGGCGCGCCAGTGCCTGTCCGACACGAAGCGGATCGAGGATCTCGCCAAGGTTTCCGAAGTCGCGATGCGCGACAAGGAAGTGACCGGCACGCCGACGTTCATCCTGAACGGCGAGAAGCTGGAAGCGGCAAGCTGGCCACAGATCGAGCAGGCGCTGAAGGCTGCCGGCGCCTGATGCGGGCTGAGCGGCGTCAAAAGGGCAGGGACGACGACCCACGTGGGGCGTCGTCCGGCCCTATCCGTCGTCCGGCCCTGATCGCAGAAGTGGCTTAGATCGCTGCCCAGGCGGCGGTCTCATCCTCGTGCCGGCGGGTGACAACCAGAT
>NZ_LSKH01000103.1:0-7624 GCF_001557395.1 Sphingomonas sp. CCH5-D11
GTTCAGCTTGTCATCCCGCCGTGATCGGGGATCCAGTGTGCCGCGAACGCGGACGCCAGAGTTCTAGCGACCTCGACTGCGGAGCCTTGGATCCCGGATCAAGCCTGGGATGACATTCTGGTGATCAGCGTCGGCCCCTTGTGGCACGCGCTGCGCCTGTAGGACAGTGAGCGGAACGGTTGTGGAACAAGGGCGCTCCCTGCTAGCACGCACGCCATGCCGACCGATGCGACCGTGTTGCCGCCCGACAATCCGCCCGTGGGCGTATTCGATGCGCCGTTCGATTCCGCGCTGTCGGAGCGGTATCTGGTCTATGCCTTGTCGACGATCACGGCGCGGTCGCTGCCGGATGTGCGCGACGGGCTGAAGCCGGTGCATCGCCGCTTGCTGTGGGCGATGCGGCTGCTGCGGCTTGATCCCAGCCAAGGATATAAGAAATGCGCGCGCGTCGTTGGCGACGTGATCGGCAAATATCACCCGCATGGCGATCAGTCGGTCTATGACGCGATGGTCCGGCTCGCGCAGGATTTTGCGCTGCGTTATCCGCTGGTCGACGGGCAGGGCAATTTCGGCAACATCGATGGCGATAACGCCGCCGCCTATCGCTACACCGAGGCGCGGCTGACCCAGGTCGCGATCGACCTGATGGACGGGCTGGACGAGGATGCCGTCCTCTTCCGTCCGACCTATAATGGCGAGGAGCAGGAGCCGGAACTGTTCCCCGGGCTGTTCCCGAACCTGCTCGCGAATGGGGCGAGCGGCATCGCCGTGGGCATGGCGACGAGCATTCCGCCGCACAATGCGGCCGAGCTGCTGGACGCCGCGATCGCGCTGGTCGATGATCCGTCGGCCGATCCGCTGGCGTTCGTGGCCGGGCCTGACTTCCCCACAGGCGGGCTGCTGGTGGATCCGCCGGCGATCATCCGCGAAGCCTATGCGACCGGGCGCGGCGCCTTTCGGGTGCGCTGTCGCTGGACCGTGGAGCGCGAAAAGGGCGGCGGCTGGCAGATCGTGGTCAGCGAGATCCCCTATGGTGTCCAGAAGGGCAAGCTGATCGAGCAGATCGCTGGCCTGGTGAACGACAAGAAGCTGCCGATCCTGGCCGATGTGCGCGATGAATCGGATGCCGAGATCCGCCTGGTGCTGGAGCCGCGCAGCCGGACGGTCGATCCGCAGGTGCTGATGGACGGGCTTTACCGCCTGTCGGATCTGGAAACGCGCGTTCCGTTGAACCTGAACGTGCTGGACGCCCGTCGCACGCCCCGCGTGATGAGCCTGGCCGAGGCGCTGGCCGCCTGGGTGGAGCATCAGTTCGTGGTGCTGCGCCGGCGTACCGAGCATCGGCTGGCCAAGATCGCCGACCGGCTGGAGCTGGTGAAGGGCTATATCATTGCCTTCCTCAACCTGGACCGGGTGATCGAGATCATCCGTACCGAGGACGAGCCCAAGGCGGTGATGATGGCGGAGTTCGCCCTGACCGATCGGCAGGCGGAAGCGATCCTCAACATGCGGCTGCGCAGCTTGCGGCGGCTGGAGGAAATGGAGCTGAAGCGCGAGCAGGACGCGCTGGAGAAGGAGCAGGCCGACCTTCAACTGCTGCTGGGATCCGATGCGCGGCAGCGGACGCGGATGAAGAAGGACCTGAAAAAGGTTCGCGACCGGTACGGCCCGGAGACGGCGCTGGGCAAACGACGTACGACGATCGAGGAAGCCGCACCGGCGCGCGAGATCCCGCTGGAGGCGATGATCGAGCGGGAGCCGATCACGGTGATCCTGTCGCAGCGCGGCTGGATCCGCGCGATGAAGGGGCATGTGGACCTTGCCTCTGCCGAGACGCTGAAGTTCAAGGAAGGCGACGGCCCAGCCTTCGCCTTTCATGCGCAAACGACGGACAAGCTGCTGCTGGCGGCGGAAAATGGCCGTTTCTACACGCTGGCGGCGGACAAGCTGCCGGGCGGGCGCGGGTTCGGCGAGCCGGTGCGGGCGACGATCGATCTGGATGGCAACCTTGGCATCGTCCGGCTGCTGCGCGCGGACCGGGATTCCAAGCTGCTGGTGGCGGCCAGCGACGGTCGCGGCTTCATCGTGCCGGTGAACGACGTGCTGGCGGAAACGCGCAAGGGCAAGACGGTGGTGACGCCGAGGGCCGGCGCCAAGCTGGCCGTGGTCCGGCCCGTCGCCACGGACGACGATTATGTCGCGGCAGTCGGCGACAACCGGAAGATGGTGGTCTTTCCGCTGAACGAGTTGCCGGAAATGACGAGGGGGCAGGGCGCCCAGTTGCAGCGGTATCGCGACGGCGGGCTTAGCGATGCGATCACGTTCCGCTATTCGGACGGGATCAGCTGGCCCATGGGGGGCGACACCGGGCGCACGCGAACCGAGGCTGACGTTTCCGCGTGGCGCGCAGCGCGGGGGGCAGCCGGCCGGATGCCGCCGACGGGCTTCCCGCGGAACAACCGGTTCGCCTGAAAGCCGTTGCAAGTTCAAGGAAAGTTAACGAGCTGGCGCTAGGACCAGCACAATGCCGTTGGTCGCCGCGTTGAGAGTAGCTGAAGAGCCAAGCCCCCCTGCATTCGACAGGACGGCGGCCGAAGTAGCGATGGATCTGCTGCCCATTGCGGCCGTGATCGTCGCGCTGGACTCGGGCAGTTTGCAGATCAGGCTGTCCAATGTCGCGTTCCGCCGCTTGGGTCTGACGACCGATCCGGCGAATTGCGCCCTTACGCGCGACCTGGGCGGTGCGCTTGCAGCCTTTCTGAACGGGAACAGCCCGCGCGAGCAGCGTAGCTGGCGCACCGGAGATGCGGTGGAGCAAAGGTGGTTCGACGTCACCTTTGCCCGGATCGACAGCGATCATTCGCCACGCTGCCTGGTGACGCTGGTCGACCAGACACGGGGAATGCGCACCGAGGCCAGCCTGCGGCGCGAGATGAACACCGACAGCCTGACCGGCCTGCCGAACAGGGCCGGGTTCGGCGACCTTCTGGAGGCGCGGATTGCCACCGGGCTGACCAATTATGCCGTGCTGGTGATCGATCTTGATCGGTTCGGCCGGGTGAATTCATGCCTTGGCAGCATGGCCGGCGACGAGATGCTGATCACCGTCGCGCGGCGTATCAAGGGCTCGCTGCGTGCCGGCGACGTGCTGGGTCGGATCGGCGGCGACGAGTTCGGCGTGCTGCTTCAGACGCGCGGGGAACGGGCGGAGGCCGACCATGCGGCGCGGCGGATCCAGGACGTGCTGGCCACCCCGATTCGGCTGAGCGATTTCGAGATCCGAATCACCTGTGCGATCGGCATGGCATTCGGAGCCGAGACGACCGATGATGCGGAGGACGTGATCCGCCACGCGCAGTTTGCCGTGCGCCGGTCCAAGGAAACGGGCCAGGCCGAGGCGTATGACACGCGCGCGCTTGATCGTGCGCGCGAACGGTTTTCGATGGAAACGGCGCTGCGCCGAGCGATCGAAGCGGAGCAGCTCAGGCTGCACTATCAGCCGATCTGCGATCTGGCGACCGGCCGAATCGTGGCCTTTGAAGCGCTGGCGCGGTGGACGGCGGAGGACGGGAGCGAGATCGCACCGGCCGATTTCATTCCGGTGGCGGAGGAATCCGGCCTGATCGTGCCGCTCGGCCGCTGGGTGGTCGATCAGGCGCTGCGCACGCTGGCCGCGTGGGATGTGCGGGGCGGCCGCCCGCTCGACGTGCAGATGGCGGTGAACATCTCCCCAATCCAGTTGCAGCGCGATCTCATCCCCCCGATGGTGACGGCCGCTTTGGCGAGCCATGGCCTGGCAGGGAGCCGCCTGAAGCTGGAAATCACGGAAAGCGCGCTGATCGCCGATCCCGACGGCAATGCCGAGATCCTGCGGGCGCTGAAGGCCACCGGCGCGACAATCGCCATGGACGATTTCGGCACCGGCTATTCAAACCTCGCCTATCTCCAGAAACTGCCCATCGACACGCTGAAGATCGACCGCAGCTTCGTTACCGACATGATGGCGGATCGGGACAAGATCGCCATCGTGCGCGCGGTGCTGAGCCTGGCGGCGGCGCTGGGCATGGCGACCGTGGCGGAGGGGATCGAAAGTTCGGCCGTGGCGCAGACGCTGTCCGCGCTCGGCTGCACCTACGGGCAAGGCTATCACTTCTCGCGCCCGCTGACGGCGGCGCAGGCCTATGAGTTGCTGTCGGCGCCGAGCAACTGACCCGTGACCATGTCCGCGATCTGAGCGGTGCGGGACGCGTCGGGGAAGCCTTCCGCGATCCAACGCGTCTCGATTTCCCGCAACGCACGGGCCACCTCCGGCCCGCGTGCGATGCCGCGGGTGACGAGATCCCCGCCGCCGACCGGCAGGCGAGGGGGCGACCAATCCTGCAATTCCTTAACGTCCGCGCCGGCCAGCAACAGTCGATCGAGCGCGATTTCGCGCCCTACGCGATAGGCGAGACCGCGCGCGCCTTCTGATCCAGGCCCGTCATGGGCGGCGATCAGGCGCTTTCGATCGGCGTTCGACAGGCGAAGCCGGGCGCCGACCGCTTCGGCCGTTGCCGGGGGGATCAGCGCCGCCAGCCGCCGAATCGCATCGGGTGCGACGCCTGCCGCCGCCTCAGCCTCGGCCAAGGCCGTCAGCGCAGGCACGTCCACGATCTCCGGCAGTACCGGCCGGAAGATCCCGCGCTCCACCATCAGCGCCACGACCGGCACCGCACCTTTTGCCACCAGCAGCTTCAGCAGTTCGGCAGAGATCCGCTCCCGCGACAATGCCATCAGGTCATTGGCGCGATCGGTACAGGCGTCCAGACCGGCGGAATCGGGCGTGTCGCCGAAGCGCGCATGGAAGCGGAAGAACCGCAAGATGCGCAGGTGATCCTCCGCAATGCGACGGTACGGATCGCCGATGAACCGCACCCGCCGCGCGGCAAGATCGTCCAGCCCGCCGAACCAGTCGAACAGCGTTCCGGAGACCGGATCTGCGTACAGCGCGTTCATCGTGAAGTCGCGGCGAGCGGCATCCTCCTGCCAGTCGTCGGTGAACGCCACTTGCGCGTGGCGCCCGTCGGTCGCGACGTCGCGCCGCAAGGTGGTGACTTCCACGACGGTGCCGGCGGAAACTGCCGTGATCGTGCCGTGTGCCAGCCCGGTCGGGATCGCCTTGATCCCGGCGGACGCCAGGCGCGTGATCACCTGTTGCGGCGGATGGGCGGTGGCGATGTCGATGTCGGCGACCGGCAGGCCAAGGAGCGTGTCGCGCACCGCCCCCCCGACATAGCGCGCCGCGCCTTCCTCAGCACCGAGTGCCGTGGCGAGGGCATCCAGTCCGGGGCGCGTGCGCCAGGATGCCGGCGGCAGGGTCAGTCGCTCCATCGCAGGCGCCGGGCGAGGTTGACGATCATGGCCGCGGTCGCGCCCCAGATCCGGCGATCATCCCACATGATCTCGTAATAGCGCCGCTCGCGACCCTCCCATTGGGTGCGGGCCTCGACATGGTTTGCGCTGTCCAAAAGGAAGTCGAGCGGCACTTCAAAGACGCTGGCGACCTCCGCCTCCGACGGGCGGAGCGTCAGATCGGGCGGCACGACGCCGACCACGGGCGTGACGGTATAGCCGGTTACCGTCTGATAGCGATCGGCCTCTCCCACCACGGTGACGGCGGAGGGGGGCAGGGCGATCTCCTCGTCCGCTTCGCGCAGCGCGGCGGTGATGGCGTCCTCCCCCGGATCGAGGCGTCCACCAGGGAAGGCCACCTGTCCCGCGTGGCGGCGAAGCGTTTCGGTGCGCTGCGTTAGGATCACGCCCGGCCGCGGCCGATCGGTGACGGGCACGAGAACCGCCGCCGGCTTCAGCGTGCCGCCGGTGGCAAGCGCCAGATCGCCGTGATCGCCCGCGAGGAGGATGGTCTGCTGCGCCATCCCCTCCGTCAGCGCCCGGCCAAGCCGGTCCACCAGCGACGTCATGGCGCGATCGGGAAAAAGGCGCCGGCGCTCCAAACCCCCGGCGGACTCTCGTCACCGGCAAGCGCACGTTCGGCGAGCTCGTAATAGAGCGGGCGCGCGATCAACGCCTCCAGCCCGCCGCGCACATGCACATAGGGGTGCGGGCCGTCTTCATGCTCCACGAAGCGGAGCGGGTGATCCGCGGATGCGGTCACCACCTCACCCGTGTTGAGCCGGAAGGCGAGCGAAGCGTCCTGGCCGTCCCCTTCCGCCTTCAGCTCCACCGCCACGAAAGGAGCATCCTCCACATCGATGTCGAGCTTTTCCACAGGGGTGACGAGCACGAAGCCGCCATCCGGCTCGCGCCGCAGGATGCGACTGAACGCGCGCACCATGGCGATACGGCCGATCGGCGATCCCTGGTGATACCAGGTGCCGTCGCGCGCGATGCGCATATCGCTATGGCCGCAGTGATCGGGGTTCCACTGCTCGACCGGCGGCAGTCGATCCGCCTCCGCCAGGCGGGCGATGTCGGCGATCGTCAGCGTATCGAAGTCAGGTGAAGGTGCCATCGGCATGGCAACGACCTAGGGGAGGGCAAGGCTCCCGTAAAGGATCAGCCGGCCGCGCAAACGTGCGGGCCGATCGACCCGTCACCGCCCGGAACGCCCTCTCCCTTCGCGAGCAGGCGATGGCGCTCCACCGGGCCCGGCAAGCGCCATCCTGCGGTGTCTTTCGCGCTGAACCCGAAGAAGCGGCCATAATATTCCGGGTCGCCGATCAGCATCAGCGGGATGCCGGAGACTCGCGCCAATGCCCCCGCGACCAACAGGCGCCCAATGCCGTCACGCTGCCGCTCCGGCACCACCGCCACGGGGCCGACGAGCGCCATGGGAACACGGCGGCCGTCATCGCCGCTGAACAGGACGGGCCAGAGCTGGATCGTTCCGAGCAACGCGCCGTCTTCCACCGCCGCGAGACTGGGGCCGAGCAGTGCGGGTACGCCAGCGCGCAGGCGATAGGCGGTGCGGCCATGCCGATCCGTCCCGAAGGCACGGTCGAGCAGCTGCTCCACCGCGCCGTTTTCCACCTGTTCAAGACCGATCAGTTCGATCACCCGCACCTCCCGCCCCCAAGATCGAGGGGTGGCGCGCTCTACCGAGTCGCAGTGGTAACGCAAGTGGCATGGCGCGAACGGCAATGTCCGGCTAAGCGCGCGGCGTGGAAGACATGCTCGAACTTGAAGTGCACGACCTGGAAGTGCCGGTGCTGACCGGCGTCTATTCCGAGGAGACGCACCTGCCGCAGCCGCTGCGAATCTCGCTGACGGTTCTGCTTGATGCGCCCGCGCGTTTCGCGCCGGATACGCCGCTTGCCGCTTCGAAAAACTATCTGGACCTGAAACATGCGGCGACTGCCGCGCTGCCGCCGGGGGTTCACTTCACGCTGATCGAAGGCGTGGCCGATCATATCGCCGAAACATTGTTCCTGCAGGATTCGCGCGTTCGGCGGGTGAAGGTGAAGATCGTCAAGCTGGCGATCGCCGAAGAGGGCGAATCGATCGGGATCACCCTGCTTCGGCATCGTCGCTGAACGCCTGACGACCTGACGCCCGGTCGACGCCGGGCACATCCTTGAACGCGCGGGAGGGTTTTCTCGCGGAACTCAGGCGACCGGCGGGGCGG
>NZ_LSKH01000104.1:0-533 GCF_001557395.1 Sphingomonas sp. CCH5-D11
CCCCCGAACCTGCCGAAGGATCAAAGCCGCCCGCCTCACCCCCCGCTGCCCGATGGCCGGGGCTGGCTCGAAGTGCCCAGAAGCGGACGTTTAGATAGACCATTCCAGCTTTTGGAAGTGGCCTTCCGTTCAGCGCGCCAGCAGATCGCGCAGGTTGACCAGCAGGATGCCGGCTAGGATGACCAGCGCACCCAGCAGGAACGGCCAGGTGAGCCGGTCATGGAGAACAAGGACGCCGAAGGCGATCCCGAACAACGGCGTCAAAAGCGACAGCACACCGAGTCGAGAAGCCAAATACGAACGCAGTAGTGTGAACCATGCGAGATAGCTTGCCGCCGAGATGACCAGTGTTTGATAGAGGATACTGGTGAACAGCGTCGGCGATGCATAAACCGTTGTTTGCCCCGAGCCGATCGCCACAACGGTCGCCAGCAACCCGGCCCCGGCGAGCTGATACCAGAGCGTCACGGTCGGCGGCGTCGAGGCGAGCCGCGTGGTCCGCACCACCAGCGTCGTCGCGCCCCACGCTGCGC
>NZ_LSKH01000105.1:0-12664 GCF_001557395.1 Sphingomonas sp. CCH5-D11
CTCTTCGTCGGCGCGCTAACATCGCCGGGAGGCTCGGTCGTTTGACCAAGCGTTTTAATCAGAAGCCGCGTTCAACAAAGATTGTGCGACTTTGTTCGCTATGATCCGACTGAAAGTAGCTGACATTCGCTCCCTCTGTTATGGTGCGGCCGCCGACGCGAGGACGAATAGATGAGCGAGCCGAAATCGAGTCGATTGGACAAGCGCTTGTTGATGGCCGGATGCGTCGTGGCGGCGGTTGGTTACGGTTTGCTGCTTACCGCTGTGATGCAGCCGGTCTTGAATTGGTTCACGACCAACGCTCGGGTCGATACGGCAGTGAACTTTGCTTGGGTGTTGAGTTTCGTGATGCTTGGCCTTGCAATGATCGATTCCGGGCGCAGGCTCAGGCAGGCGTATCGTGCCGGGATGCAAAGCGGATTCTGACGGCAGCGTTCCATTTCGTCGCGGCTATTCCGATTAGGCTCGATCTCGGACGCGCCTAGATGAGCGAAGAGGTGTGTGCCGGCCGAGCCACGTAGCTGCGTAGCCCGGGCAGAGCCGACATTTTCTTGATCAAACCGCATTAGCGAGGGCGCTTGCGACACGGCGTCAAATGAGCGCCGCCGTTCCCACTTGGTTCCGCCCAAACCGCGCGCAGAGTGCATCTATCGCGACGTGTTCGAACCAATCCGGCAGCATCTGTCGCACGTTCGCAGCAAATCACTGCTACGAAGATCGCCGGCAGTGGCGGTGCATTTTGCGGCGCCACAGGAACGGAGGGCGTCATGCGCGATGTGGATGGCGATTCCCAATGGCTCGTTCGCGCACACCATTGGCTGGTTCTTGGCTTTCTGCTCGGCGGCGCCAGCGCGTGCATGCTGTTTTGACTTCGACTACTGAGCGCGCGCCCCTGTACCGATCGTGACAGGCGCGCACGGGCGGAAACTACGGCTCGGCAGCCGGCCTGTTTTCTGGGGCGGCTCCCAGCCAGTCTGAACCACTGTTTTCAATCGTGCTGAACTTGTCCAAGTGCGACAGGCTCAGGCGAGCCGATCAAGATGATGGCCAACGGCTCGCGCGAGCAAGGCCGTCATCCCTCCGGGCGGCCTTGGCCATCAATCCCGGCTGCGTGTCGGCCGCAGCTCACGCGCCAGGACTTGGATCAACGGCAGGTCCGCGGGCGGCATCGCCAGTCCGGCCAGCGAATCGACATCGACCCACGCGGCGTGCTGCGCTGCGATGGCGCGCGGCGTCCCGCTCCATTGATCAATACGGTACAGAAGAAGCACGAGGTTGCGATCGAGTGAGGGCACGGTGGTGAAGGAAAGCGGCCGCATCGCGCCTTCGTCCACCATGATGCCAAGCTCCTCGTACAGTTCGCGGACGAGTGCAGCCTCGGGCGTTTCGCCTGCCTCTACCTTGCCACCCGGGAACTCCCACAGGCCGCCATGCTGCTTCGCAATCGGCCGCTGCTGGACGAAGACGGATACGTCCGGCGCCACCAGCGCCGCGGCAACCACAAGAATTGTTGGTAGATTCGCGTTCTTCGCAGCGGTCATGTCGACCTTTCGTTAAGCCTGTCGTGCGATCAACCGCGACATGGACCGAGCCATGGCCTTGATCAAACCCGCGCTTGCGACCTGCCGGAAGCTTCTCCGCAGCCGCAAGGGCGCAACGGCCGTGGAATATGGCCTCATCGCCGCCCTGATCGTGATCGCCATGATCGCGAGCTTCAGCGGCGTGGCCGACATCACCATCAACATGTGGAACAAGGTAAGCGACCGGGTGGTTCATGCGCGTTGATGGCGCCGCCCCGGCCTTAAATGTTTTTCAACCCGCATGTGTGATTGACGGGGATACCGGAGCGGGGAGCACCTTGGCCGGTCGGGTGACTGAAGCTTTTCATTATCGGAGATCGAACATGCAGAAGATGCGCGCTTTCATTAAGGATTCCAAGGGCGCGACCGCCATCGAGTACGGCCTCATTGCCGCGCTGATCGCCGTTGCCGCCATCACCGCCATGGGCACGCTGGGCAACCAGCTGTCGACCACGTTCACGACCGTGTCGGGCAAGATGAACACTTCGGTTCGTTGATAAGTCCGACTGGTCCGGCGATTTCCGCCGGATTGGGAACCATCAAGGGCGGCGAGCAGGTGCTCGCCGCCCTTTTTGTTGGTCAGCTAAGCGCGCGGCCCATCGCCAGGAACTTTTCGCGCCGTTGGCGGCGCAGCGTCTCGGCATCAAGGGTGACGAGCTCCTCCAACGACTTCTCGATGGCATCACCCAGCGCACCGATCGCGGCAGACGGGCTGCGATGCGCGCCGCCCAGCGGCTCGGCCACGATGGTGTCGATCACACCAAGCGACTTCAGGTCCTGCGCGGTCACCTTCATGGCTTCCGCCGCCTCTGCCGCCTTCTCCGCCGTACGCCAGAGGATCGAGGCGCAGCCTTCGGGTGAGATCACCGAATAAACGGCATGTTCGAACATCAGCACGCGATTGCCGCTAGCCAGCGCGATTGCGCCGCCGGAGCCACCCTCGCCCACCACGGCCGATACCAATGGGACGCCCACGGCGAGGCACGCCTCCGTCGATCGTGCGATCGCCTCAGCCTGGCCGCGCTCTTCTGCCTGGAGGCCGGGAAAGGCACCGGACGTATCCACCAGAGTGACGACCGGAAGGCCGAAACGGTCCGCCAGCGACAGCAAACGCACTGCCTTGCGATACCCCTCCGGCTTGCCCATGCCGAAATTGTGCCGCAGGCGGCTGGTGGTATCGTCGCCTTTTTCGTGCCCCATAACCAGCACGCGGCGGCCGCGGAAAGTGGCGAAGCCGCCCAGGATCGCCTGATCGTCGCCGAACGCGCGGTCGCCCGCCAGCGGCACGAACTCCTCGAACAGCCCGGCGACATAATGTTTGAAGTGCGGCCGTTCCGGGTGGCGGGCGACCTGCGTCTTCTGCCATGGCGTCAGCTTGGCGAAAGTATCGCGCAGCAAGCGGTCGGACTTCGCCTGAAGCTTCGCGACCTCAGCCGCGATATCGACGCCGCCCTCCGCACCCGTGTCGCGCAGCTCATCGATCCGCGCCTGGAGTTCCGCAATCGGCTTTTCGAAGTCGAGAAATGTCGGCATCGTGCGCAGCTAGGCGCGCGGCTTGGCCGCGTCAACGAGCGGGTGTCGCTCATTGACCAGGGCGACCAAGCGCGCGCGATCCACATGAGTATAGATTTCCGTGGTCGCGATATCGGCATGGCCCAGCATGGATTGCAGCGCCCGGAGATCCGCCCCGCCTTCCAGCAAGTGGGTGGCGAAGGCATGGCGGAGGACATGAGGGCTGATCCGATCGGGCGGGATGCCGGCTTCTGCGCCGAGCGACCGGACGATCTGGAACAATCGCACGCGGGAAATGTGGGACTTGCCCGAGGGGAACAGATGCGGCGACTCGGCGGCGACATGATCCCGCCAGGTCGCTGCCGCCGCGCGCGCACGGTCGGAGATCGGCACGAGACGCTCCTTGTCGCCTTTCCCCTTCAGGATCAGAAAGGGTCGATCGGGATGAATGGCGTTGCGCGGCAGGGACACGAGCTCGGTCGCACGTAACCCCGAACCATAAAGCAGCTCCAGCAGCGCCGCGTTGCGGAGATCGGCCGGCAGAGCGGGATCACGCGCCAGCCGCTTGGCCGTTACGAGGAATAGCTGCTCCACGTCATGATGGCTGAGCGTCTTGGGCAAGGGCCGATGGATGCCGGGCTTGGGCAGCGCCCGGCCGGGATCGTCGGGACGCAGCCCCTCGTCATGAAGAAAGGCGAAAAAGCGCCTGAGCGCCGCCGACTTACGCGCTACGGTCGCCCGCGCAAGACTGGCCCATTCCTCACCAAGCCGCTCTACTGCCGCCGCATCGGCCGTGGCGAGCCTGCCGCCCAGCACCTCGGACGCGAGCAGCAGATCGCTGCGATACGCGCTGATGGTATTGCGGGCGGCGCCAAGCTGCGCCGCCATCATCTCCAGGAAGCGATCGATAAGGGCAACATCGCCCGCCACGATCAGGCCCGCGACACCGCCTCGGCGGCGATCATCCGCGCCTCGCCGCCAAGCCCCACCGCGCGCAGCGCCGCAACGATCCGGTACAGGGCAGCGGGTGGAACGTGGCGCCAGCTTTGCGCCTGCATGCCGATGCCCGCCAGCAGGAGAACAGTCGCGGGTTGCCGCTCGCTCACGGCGCGATCAAGCGCGCGTGTCCAGCTGTTCTCGGCACCGATGCGCACGTCGAACGCTTCCGCGCCACTTTCGATGTCCTGCGCGGAAAGGCGGCCAAGCCCCGCCAGACCGGCAAAGAACAGCTTGCGCTTCAGCGCGGCATCGCCCGTCCCAGTGTAGGAGGCAACGGCCCCGTAAGACAGGCGCGTATTCGCCTCTGGATCAGACAATTCGAGCAGCGCCCAGGCGTCGCCCCCGTCATCGACCTGCCCGCGCCAGCGTTGCGCGGTACGGTCCAGCCCGGCGGACAGCATCGCCGCCACAATCCGGTCAGCCTCGGCGCGCCCATCCCCGGGACGGATGCGCGCCGCGGCCCGCGCAGTCAGGATAAGCCGGGCGTAACGCCCCTGCGGGCTCTCGCCACCATCCCACAATTGGGCAAGAGCCCGCATGCGGGTCGCGACGTCCGCACCGACATAGGCCGCCCGCAGATCGGATGCGATCGCGCCAAGTGCTGCCGGCGTTTCCTCGCCGGCGTCCAGCGCTGCGTAAAGGTCGACCAGCGCCGCGTTGGAGATGACGCCCATCGCAGCCGCGGACTCAGCTGCCCGTGCGCGGTCCGCGATCGGAATGGCCGGCGCAAGCGCCCGCCACCCGGTCACCTGAGGTCCGACCGTCTGGTACAGCTCATCCGAAATCGGCACGCCGGTGGCCGTCGCCAGCCCGAACCGCCACGTCGTCAACTGGACCACCGAATCCCATTCGATCGTCACGGCCTGACGACTGTTCAGCCCCGCGCCGACCACCTTTTGCGCCAGCGCGAGATCAACGCCGCTTGCCACCCGCTGACGCCGGGCAGCGTCCATCAGCGGCTTGGCGCCACCTTCCGCATTGCCCAGCGCCGCACACATGGCGCGGGCAAGAATCCAACCGCGCTCGCTGTTGCCCGCACCGTCTGCCAGCGGGCACAGCCCCGCCGGATCCGCCGTGGCGAGCATCGCCTGCATCGCCACCTGCCGATACTTCGGCGTGGCATTGGCGGTATCGACGCTCTGCAGAACGCTTCGCGCCGCAACTGATTCGCCCATGCGCAGCAGCAGCCACGCGCGCTCGGCCGCGAAATCGGCACCATGCAGCCCCTCAGGGGTGCTGACCCGAGAGGCAAGCGCCCGCCGCAGCGAAATGGATAGCCAGCGCGATGGCAGCGGGGCTGACAGCCGCCGCATCAGCCCCTGCAGATAGCCGCCGTCCGCCGCGCCAAAGGCACCGGGCAAGAACCCGCCGTCAGCTGGCCCGACTGGCCCAACGAGCGCAAGCGAGCGCCGCGCGAAAAGCGGCATCTCATATTGCGCCAGCTCCTCGTCGCTCGGCCCCGTGGGCGTCGGCGTCGGGGTGGGTGAAGGCTCCAGATCCGGCAGCTCGAGCGGCGTACCCGGCAGCGGCTGCACCACCGCGCCATTGGGCTGCGCCACCGGCGGCGGTGCCGGCGCGACCGGTTCGCCGAAGCCGGGCGGCAGCAGCGATTCGGGTGCCTGGCTATTCTGGGCGACCGCGGCTGCGGCGAGTGAAGCGGCGGCGGCAAGCGCCGCGATCAACCTAGCTCGCGAGATTGCCAAGCTCGACCGCCTTTTCGACCTGCGTCGTCGGCTGCTCCGTCGCGCTGCCCGCGAGAAAGAACAACCCGCCGACCACGACGACCAACAGCACCACAAGCGTGACGATCAACCGCGACATGTTTCAACCCTGCACGGCGCGGGCGGACCCACGCTAGTAAACCGAAATCGCCGAGCCTTGTGCCCGGGGCGCTGACGCGCTGTATAGCCCGCGAACTCATGTTGCAAAGCCCCACCGCCCCCACCCGCAATCGCAAGAGCCGCTGGCAGCGTCAGCCGATCGTGCTCGTCGGCCTGATGGGCGTGGGCAAATCCACTGTCGGAAAGCGCCTGGCGCACCGGCTTGGCCTGCCATTCGTCGATGCCGATAACGAAATTGAAGAAGCGGCCGGCATGTCGATCGCGGACATCTTCGCGCAGTTCGGAGAGCCTTATTTCAGGGATGGGGAACGCCGCGTCATCCAACGGCTGATCGACGGCCGGCCGAAAGTGATCGCCACCGGCGGCGGCGCCTTCGTCAACGACGCGACCCGCGCGCTCATCCTTTCCGACGCGCTCGCCATCTGGCTGGATGCCGATATCGACGTGCTGGTGGAGCGGGTCCGCCGCCGCGACACACGCCCGTTGCTGCGCGGAAAGGACCCCGCCAGCGTGCTGCGCGAGCTCGCCGCGGTGCGCAATCCGCTCTACGCCCACGCGCATATTCGCGTGCCAAGCAACAACGCCCCGCATGAAGCGACGGTGCGTGCCATTCTGGATGCCATCGGTTACGGGGCCCCATGACGATTGTTCCGGTGGCGCTGGGCGCGCGCAGCTATGACGTGGTGATCGAGGCCGGGCTGCTGACCCGTGCAGCCGAATTGCTGGCTCCCATCTCGCGCGGTCGGCCCATGCCGATCGTGGCGGATGCGAACGTCGCGCCGCATCTCGATACGTTGCGCGCGTCGATGGCGGCGGCGGGCATCACGGGCGAGGCGATCATCATCCCCGCTGGTGAAGCATCGAAAAGCTGGGCCATGTTGGAGCGCCTGACCGATCGGCTGCTGGAACTCGGGGTGGAGCGTGGCGATCATGTCATCGCGCTGGGCGGCGGCGTCATCGGCGATCTTGTCGGCTTCGCTACCGCCATCCTGAAGCGCGGCTGCGGCTTCGTTCAGATCCCGACGACGCTGCTGGCGCAGGTTGATTCATCGGTCGGTGGGAAGACCGGCATCAATGCGCGCGCGGGCAAGAACCTGATTGGCGCATTTCACCAGCCCAAGATGGTGCTGATCGACCCGGCAGTGCTGGACACGCTGCCGCTGCGGCAGCTGAAGGCGGGCTATGCCGAAGTGGTCAAATACGGCTTGATTGACGATGCCGCGTTCTTTGGCTGGTGCGAGGAGAATGGCGCCGCGCTGCTCACCGGCGATGCGGCGGCACGCGAATATGCCATCGCACATTCAGTCAGCGCAAAGGCGCGGATCGTCGGCGAGGACGAATTCGAGACGACCGGGCGACGCGCGCTGTTGAACCTTGGCCATACGTTCGGTCACGCCTTGGAGGCGGAAGCGGGCTTTTCGGACAAGCTGCTGCACGGCGAGGCGGTCGCTGCCGGATGCGCGCTGGCCTTTGGCTATTCCGCGGCACATGGGCTATGCTCCGCCGAGGATGCGCTGAGGGTGGCCGCGCATTGGCAGGAGGTCGGGCTGCCCGACGGGTTGGCTGCCGCGGGCATCAACGCTTCGGCCGAGCAGCTGGTGGAGCACATGCGCCATGACAAAAAGGCGAGCGGCGGGCAGATCCCGTTCCTGCTCGCCCGCGGTATCGGCCAGACCTATCTCGACAAGCAGGTCTCGCTGGAGGACGTGCGTAGCTTCCTGGCGCTCCAGCCGCACTGATGCCGAATGGTGTCGCCAAGCGTGACTTGCCGACGAAGCTTTGCCCGGCCTGCCAACGCCCCTTCGCCTGGCGCAAGAAGTGGGCAAAGGTCTGGGAGGACGTGATTTACTGCTCGGACGCTTGTCGACGGCGCCGGTAGGTAGGTAGGCAGGCCGGCGTCGCTTCGCCTCGCCGGTTTAGCCGCGAGTCGCGATCCAGGCGAGCCAGAGCCATCCGGCGATCAGCAGCGTTCCGCCGATCGGGGTGATCGCCCCCAGCCAGCGCGGCGCGCCCAGTGCCATGAAATACAAGGTACCCGCGAACAGCGCGCCGCCTGCCACGAACAGCCACGCCGGCCCCCGCGATTCAAGGCGCAGGGCGGCAATGGCTGCGACGGCGTGGATCAGTTGATACTGGCCGCCGGTGCGGAGCCATTCCACGGCCTGGCCGCTGGCGCCATGCGCGCCGAAGGCACCGGCGCCAACCGCCAGCGCGCCAGACAAAGCGGCAAGCATCATCAGCCAATTCATCGATCATTTCCCCAAGGCTGCTGCTCGGCCACCAGCGCGCGAGCCGCACGAAGATCGTTTGCTTCCAGCTGGATGCGCAGCCGCTCCTTGTCGCGGGCGCGATACAAATCCTCCGCCCGGTCGATGTCGGCGCGGTCGATGCCGAGCCCCTCCATCGCCGCACGCGCCATCTTCACCGCCGATTCGAGCACTTCCCGGACGACAAGGTTGGCGGGGCCGTTCTTCATCCGGATCAGCGCACGCCGGTCGAATGCCCGGACATAAATGGCCGCGTTCGGAAAGGCTTCATGCACGGACTCGATCACTTCGGCCGTCACCTGATCACCATCGGCGCAGAACAGGATCATTTCGGCCTCGGCCGCGCCCGCCTGGCGCAACAGGTCGAGCCGGGTGCCATCGCCATAATAGACCTTGGCGCCAAACTCCCCCGCGATGTCGATCATCTCGATATCGGTATCGATCAGCGTAACCGGGATGTCCTGGGTGAGCAGCATTTGGCCGACCGTCTGGCCGAACCGGCCATAGCCGACGATCACCGCATTGGCGCCATCGGCCTTGGGCCCCTCACGCTCGCTTTGGACGATGGGCTGCTCGCGAAAGCGGCGGGTCAGCGACATCAGGAACGGTGTGGTCGCCATCGACAGGGTGATGATGGCGCCGAACAGCGATGCTGCCTCCGGCGCGATGAGATTGGCACCGGTCGCCTGGGCAAACAGGACAAAGCCGAACTCGCCGCCTTGGCTGAGCAACACGCCAAGCGCGAGCGCTGAGCGCCACGACATGTGAAAGGCAAGGCCGATCAGGAAGATCACCAACGTCTTGGTAGCAATCAGCGCCAGCGCCATGGACAGAACGAACAGCGGTCGCTCGGCGATCGCCGTGAGGTTCAGCATCATGCCGATGGTGAGGAAGAACAGGCCAAGCAGGATGGAGCGGAACGGATCCACGTCTGCTTCCAGCTCGTGGCGATAAGGGCTGTCGGCCAGCATCACGCCGGCGATGAAGGCCCCGAGCGCGGTCGACAGGCCCAGCGCCTCCATCAGCGCCGCGCTGGCGATGACGGTGAAAAGCGCCGCGAAGACGAACATTTCCCGCTCGCCCATGTTGCCGATGCCGCGGAACAGCGGACGCAGGATGAACCGGCCGGCAGCGATCAGACCGGCAATCGCCGCGACCGTATAGAGCACCAGCATCCATCCCGGCGGGCCGCCCGCGTCCGCGGGATTGCGGCTCATCGCGGCAATGATGGTGATCAGGGGAATGATCGATAGATCCTGGAACAACAGGATCGAAAAGGCGCGCTCCCCAAAGGGCGTCCGCAAGCGCCCCGATGATTGCAGCATCGGCAGCACCTGCGCGGTGGAGGAAAGCGCGAGCGGCAGGCCCAACGCAAGCGCCGCAGGGATGGAGAAGTGCGCAAACAGCGCGACGATCGCGGTGATCGCGATGCCGCAGGCCACCACCTGAAGCAGCCCAAGGCCGAAGATATCTTCCTTTAGCCGCCACAGCCGGGATGGATTGAGCTCCAGTCCGACGACGAACAGCAGAAGAGTGATGCCGAGTTCGGCCACCCCGAGCTTCGATTCGGCGTCGCCGACCAGACCAAGGATCTGCGGCCCGACCACCGCGCCGGCGACCAGATAGCCCAGCGTCGCACCAAGGCCGAGGCGGCGGAACAGCAGCACAAAGCCTAGCCCCGCACCGAGCAGAATCACTCCATCGCGCAGCAGCGATCCCGTGGCGGCGTGCTCCATCAGATCCCCTTTGCCGTGTCGCGGGCCCGCTCGGCCGCTTCGGCAGCAGCCTCGAAGGCAAGCCGGATCGATGCGTGGCGGGCGTGATAATCAAGCGCTGGCGACAGCACATCGAGGCCAGGCCATTCTGGCAGCTCGCCCTCCCGCGCCAGCCAGGCCGTGAGCGCGTCTCGCGCCGCCGCCAGCTCCGCCGGCGTCCGGCCGAGCACATGGGCGGCGAGCAAAGAGGACGATGCCTGGCCGAGCGCGCAGGCACGAACCAGCATGCCCGCTTCGCTCACCCGGCCATCCGCCCCGAGATTGACGTCCACCGTCACGCGGCTGCCGCAGATCGGCGACCGCCGCTCGCTCGTCCCCTGCGGCTCCGCCAGCCGTTCGTCGATCGGATTGTCGGTCGCCAGCCTCAGGATAGCGTCGTTGTAGAGCGTGTCGTTCATGCCGGTCGCCCTCCGCCGAAAGAGAAACCCTCGCCGAACACGGGCTGCCCACGCCGGCGACGATCGACAAAGTCCGCGATCGCGTTGCTCGTGACGTTGAGGAGCGGATAGGTTCGTGCCTCCTTGATCCAGGCCGGGCGCCGCGTCGGGCCGCCGCCGATCGTATCGAGCACCAGCACCACCAGCAGAAAGGCAAGGCTGGCGATGATCAGCCCCTTCAGCGCGCCAAAGCCGAAACCCAGCGCGCGATCGACCGGGCCCAACACCGATTTGCGTACCCGATCCCCCAGCGCACGCGCCACCATCCGCCCGAGGAAGTACGTGACGCCGCAGAGCAGCACGAAGGCCAGGACGGCCGCGCCGGAGGCGGTGCCGATCGGCCCTGCCAGCACCTTCGACAGGGGAAGGTGGAAGATCTTGACCGCAAAGATCATCGCCACCCAGGCGAACAGCGCCAGCACCTCCGTCACGAAGCCGCGCTTCAGGCCGAGAAGCGCACTGCCCGCGACGACGGTCAACACCGCAATATCAAGTCCGTTGAGGTTCATTGTTGCCGATCTAGGCCATGATGGTGGTGATGAGAACAGGGCGCCCATGCAGGGAGGGCGATTGCCCGACCTGCCCGCATCGCGCTGCGGAGAGCGGATGCCGGATCAGAGCACAGGTATGTGACACGGCTGCGGCGGCCAGCATGGCGGTTCGGCGGAGGGGATCACCCTCGCCCGAGCAGATGGTCCACCAGCCGGCCAAGCGTGGAAAAGCCGGCAAGCCGCAGGTTGCCCTTCTCGCCTGCCATGGACGCCGGAACCAGGGCCTGGCCGAAACCAAGCTTGGCCGCTTCCTTCAGCCGCAATGCGCCATGCGCCACGCTGCGCACCTCGCCGGACAGAGCGATCTCGCCGAAGGCGATGGCGTCCGCCGGCACCGGGCGTTCGGACAGCGCCGAGACCAGCGCCGCGGCCACCGCCAGATCGGCGGCAGGATCCTGCACGCGATAGCCGCCAGCGACGTTGAGATAGACTTCCGCCGAGGAGAAGCTGAGGCCGCAGCGCGCCTCCAAAACGGCGAGGATCATGGCAAGTCGGCCGCTGTCCCACCCCACCACGGCGCGGCGCGGGGTGGCACCGCTGGCGAGGCGAACGACCAGCGCCTGGATCTCCACCAGCACCGGGCGCGTGCCCTCCAGCGCTGGAAACACCACCGTTCCCGTCACGCTTTCGTCACGCTGGGTGAGGAACAGCGAAGACGGGTTCGTCACCTCCGCCAGCCCCTCCGCCTGCATCGCGAAGACGCCGATCTCGTCCGTGCCGCCGAAGCGGTTCTTGATCGCGCGCAGGATGCGATATTGATGGCTGCGCTCGCCTTCGAAGCTGAGCACGGTATCCACCATATGTTCCAGCACGCGGGGGCCGGCGATCGTGCCGTCCTTGGTGACATGGCCGACCAGCACCAGCGCGGTGCCACGTTCCTTCGCGAAGCGGATCAGCTCCTGCGCCGAGGCGCGCACCTGACTGACGGTGCCGGGTGCGCCCTCGATCAGATCAGAGTGCATCGTCTGGATCGAATCGATCACGAGCAAGGCGGGCGGCTTGCCTGCGCCAAGCGTGGTAAGGATGTCCCGCACCGACGTGGCGGAGGCGAGCCGGACCGGCGCCTCGCCAAGCCCGAGCCGGCGCGCGCGCAATCGCACCTGATCCGCCGCCTCCTCACCCGACACATAGGCGACATCCGCGCCGGCAAGCGCCATCCGCGCCGCGGCTTGAAGCAGCAGGGTGGATTTGCCGATGCCGGGGTCGCCCCCGATCAGCGTGGCGCTGCCCTCCACGAATCCGCCGCCCAGCGCCCGGTCCAGTTCCGCAATGCCGCTGGGCAGGCGAGCCGGCAGCGGCACTTCGGCGTCCAGCGCCATCATGGTGACGGAACGGCCGCCGCCCTGAAGATTGTGCTTGGCCTGAAACGGCGTAACGATCGCCGGCGCTTCCTCCACCAGCGTATTCCATTCAGAGCAGTCGACGCATTGCCCCTGCCAGCGGGACGTGACCGAGCCACAGGATTGGCAGACGTATCGTTTCTGCGGCTTCGCCATCATTCATTCCCAAAGCGCCAGCGGCCCGACCTTTTCGCGACAGGATTAAACGCGAAGTGGCACCATCTCGGCCTAACGCAAGAACAACAAGGGAACAATCCCGCCATGCGCAGCCTCGCGGGCGGGGTCGGGCGCGCAGGGGACACGTTTCGCCGGTCATCCGGACAAGCACCGGTTTAGCGCGCCACTTGCCGACCATGCCATCC
>NZ_LSKH01000106.1:0-2600 GCF_001557395.1 Sphingomonas sp. CCH5-D11
TCCTCGACCATGCCGGGGAGCTGTGTACGTCCCTTGACGCCGCCGAAAGCGGACCCCTTCCAGACTCGGCCCGTAACGAGCTGGAATGGACGGGTGGAGATTTCTTCGCCCGCGCCAGCAACGCCAATCACGATCGACTGACCCCAGCCACGGTGCGCTGATTCAAGCGCGGCGCGCATGACGTGGACGTTGCCGATGCACTCGAAGGTATGATCGATGCCCCAGCCCGTCATCTCGATCAGCACTTGCTGGATGGGCTTGTCATGGTCCTTGGGGTTGATGCACTCGGTCGCACCGAACTGGCGTGCCAGCTCGAACTTGGACGGATTGGTGTCGATGGCGATGATGCGACCCGCCTTCGCCTGGCGCGCACCCTGAATCGCCGCGAGGCCGATGCCGCCGAGGCCGAACACGGCGACGGAGTCTCCGGGCTGGACCTTGGCGGTATTGTGGACTGCGCCGATGCCGGTCGTGACGCCGCAGCCGAGCAGGCAGACATGTTCGGGGTTTGCCTCGGGATTGATCTTGGCGAGCGAGACTTCGGCGACGACAGTATATTCACTGAAGGTTGAACAGCCCATGTAATGATAGAGGGGCTGACCATTGTACGAAAAGCGGGTGGTCCCATCGGGCATCAAGCCCTTGCCCTGCGTTTCGCGGACAGCGACGCACAGGTTGGTCTTGCCCGACAGGCAGAAGTCGCACTTGCCGCATTCGGCGGTGTAGAGCGGAATCACGTGATCGCCCGGCCCGACGCTGGTGACGCCTTCCCCGACCTCGACAACGATGCCCGCGCCCTCGTGGCCCAGAACCACCGGGAAAACACCCTCCGGATCACTCCCCGCCAGCGTGTACGCGTCGGTGTGGCACACACCGGTGTGCGTCACCCGTATGAGGACTTCGCCTTTCCGGGGTGGGGCGACATCGATCTCGACGATTTCGAGTGGCTTGCCCGCCTCGAAGGCTACAGCGGCGCGAGATTTCATGTTGGGATACCCTCGTTGAGTTAACCGATTGCTGGTGCGAGGCCGTTGCGTCAGCGCAAATTCGTGGGGGAGCGATCGCTCACTCCCCCGGTATGCCGGTCAGACCGTAACGACGACCTTGCCGATCTGGTCGTTCGATTCGAGGAAGCGGTGAGCGTCCTGGATGGCGTCGAGCGGGAAAGTGCGCGCGATCCGCGGCTTGAGCGCGCCCGATTCCAGACCCGCCACGATGAACGCCTTAGCGCGATCGAGGGCGGCATCGTCCGAGACGATCTCGCTGTAGAGATACCCCTTGAGCGTGAGGCTCTTGCCCAGCACGGAGAACAACGGGAACGGCGTCGGTTCGCCGCTGAGCGCGCCATATTCGAGCAGGATGCCGCCGCGTGCCATGCTCTCGGTCAGCGGCTCGAACGACGGGCCTCCGACCGGATCGAGCACCACGCGCGCACCCTGACCATCGGTTATCTCCATCACCCTCGCTACCAGATCCTCTTCCCCGGTTGCGACGACATGATGTGCACCGGCATCGATCAGGGCCTGGCGCTTGGCGCCGGTACGCGTCGTCGCGATTACCGTCGCGCCGACCATCCGCGCAATCTGGAAGGCAGCAAGGCCGACGCTGCTGGAGGCAGCAGTGACGATGACGAAATCGCCCTCGCCGAGTTTCGCCTGCTCCACCAGCGCACCCCAGGCGGTGACATACTGCATCCACACGGCCGCCGCTTCCTCGAACGACAGCGCCGCCGGATGCTTGACGACGAGGCGGGCGGGCACGTTGGCGACCTCGCCATAAGTGCCCCAGCGCGCGATATCGAGCGGGGGGATGACGCTGACGGCTTCGCCTTCCGCAAACCCGGTCACGTCCGCGCCGACCGTAACGACAGTGCCGGCAGCCTCATAGCCAAGGCGGCTCGGGAACTCGGCTTCCTGAAGGTAGGCATGGTTGCGGAACATCACCTCGGCGCGGTTTATGCCTATCGCCTTCACCGCGATCTGCACTTCGTCGGCCGCGGGCGCGGGGACGGCCACATCTTCAATCCTGAGGACGCTGGCGTCGCCATATTCGTGGATACGGACGATGCGGCTCATTGGAGATTCCTTGATTATTGAATGATCGTTCTGTAAGGGAGAAGACCACCCGTTTCAAGATATTATTTATCGATCGTTCCATATCATGCACCAGAGATGACAGAGACGAAAGCCCGTCGCCGCGCAGGTCGCCCTCGTGTGTTCGACACTGACGCTGCGCTCGACAAGGCGGTGCGGCTGTTCTGGCAGCGCGGCTACGAGGCGACATCGATGGCCGATCTGGTGGCGGAGACTGGCGTCGCCGCTGCCAGTCTCTATGCAGCGTTTGACAACAAGGCGGGGCTGTTTGCGGCGGTGATCGAGCGCTACGCCGCGACGTTCAGCGTCCACCTCTATGCACCCATCAACGATCCGGCGTTGTCCACCTACGAGGCCGTCAAAGGCCTGCTGGAACGAGCGGCGTCATCATTCTCGGAACCTGAAACGCCGGCCGGCTGCTTCATGTATTCGGCAGCGGCAGCCGTTTCGCCGGCGTCCGCCGCCATCGAATGCCTGCTGCGCGACAAGCGCATCGCGGCGGAGGCC
>NZ_LSKH01000107.1:0-1150 GCF_001557395.1 Sphingomonas sp. CCH5-D11
CCCTGGACGTAATCCTTGACCGCGTTGACGCAGTCGAGCGCGATGACGCGGCCGGCCTTGAGGTAGATGATCGAGAAGCTGCGTGCCGCGGGATCGCCGCGCAGCACGGTGGCATCATGGCCGATCGAGAGCCCGACCGTTTGCAGCTTCAGGTCGTACTGGTTGGACCAGAACCATGGGACGGCGTGGTAGGCGGCGTCCTGGCCAGTGATCGTCTTCGCCACGACATTGGCCTGGTCATTGGCGTTCTGCACCGACTCAAGCCGGATCTCGGCACCGTCCGCGAAGGCATTGGCGTGGAGCGCGCAGTCGCCGATCGCGAAAATGTCGGGCAGGCTGGTGCGGCATTGCGCGTCCACCGCGACCCCGTTGCCGCCCGCCGCGCCGGCGGCGATCAGCGGCTCGACCGCGGGAATGATGCCGATGCCGACGATAACGAGCTGTGCCGGGATGACGCTGCCGTCGGCGAGGCGCACGCCGCTGGCCTGGCCGTTCTCTCCGATGATGCAGTCCACCGCGACGCCGAGGCGCACGTCGACGCCATGCGCGCGGTGCTCCGCCTCGTAGAAGCGCGACAGGTCAGGACCGGCGACCCGGGCGAGGACGCGGTCGAGCGCCTCCAGCAGCACGACCTGTTTGCCGAACTTGGCGAGAACGGCGGCGGCCTCCAGCCCGATATAGCCGCCGCCGATGACCACCGCCTGGGTGACGCCGGGAAGCTCCGCCATCATGCGATCGGCATCCGCGCGGGTGCGCACCGTATGAACGCCGGCGAGATCATGGCCCGCGCAGCTGAGCCGGCGCGGGCTGCCGCCGGTGGCCCAGATCAGGTGGCGATAGCCGATCCTCTCGCCGTCGGCGGTGGTGACAATGTGCGCGGCGGGATCGACGGCGGTGATCTCGCGGCCGAGCAGCATATCCACATTGCGCTCCTGCCAGAAGGCCGCCGGGCGGATCAGGATGCGGTCGAACGCCTTGTCGCCGGCGAGATATTCCTTCGACAAAGGCGGGCGCTCATAGGGCAGTTCGGGTTCGGCGCCGACCACCGCGATCGAGCCCTCGAACTTGGCCTGGCGCAGCGCGATCGCGGCCTGCGCCCCGCCATGGCCCGCACCAACGATCACCACGTCGTAGCTGCTCATTGATCCTC
>NZ_LSKH01000011.1:0-5458 GCF_001557395.1 Sphingomonas sp. CCH5-D11
GACGATATGCTGGTCGGCGGTCGACACCACCGGCTGATAGACGAGGTGAAACTCGTCCGCGCCGAGCGCGCCGCGCAGATCGTCCTCCAGCCGCTTCCGCTTCTGCGCGCCGGCCAGCATCTCCTGACGGAAGAAGCGTGATACGCCGCGTCCGTCGGCCTTTGCCGCGTACAGGGCGAGATCGGCATTGCGGATCAGGGTTTCGCTGTCGTTCCCGTGTTCGGGCGCGATCGCGATGCCGACCGAGCAGCCGATCGACAGGGACGAGCCCGCGACGAAGAACGGCTGGGACAGGGCGTTGATGATGTGCTGCGCCAGCGCGCCCAATCGCTCACGGCTCCCTTCGCGGGGCAGCACGACCTGGAACTCGTCACCGCCCAGGCGGCCGACCAGCCCGGCATCACCCACCGTTCGCTGCAGCCGCTGCGCGACCTGCTTCAGCAGCTCGTCGCCGCATTGATGCCCAAGCGTATCGTTGACCGCCTTGAACCGATCCAGGTCGAGCAGGAACAAGGAAGTGGTGGTGTGCGGCCCTTGTGCGGGAGACAGCGCCTGGTCGAGCGACAGGCGGAGCCGCTGGCGGTTGGCCAGCCCGGTCAGACTGTCGAACAGCGCCAGCCGCGTGATTTCCGCTTCCGACCGCCGCTTTTCGGTCAGGTCGGATCCGAAGCCGATGAAGCCCTGAAACCGGCCGAGATCATCAAGAACCGGCCGGCCGGAAATCGACCACCACCGATCCGTGCCCGCCTCGAATGCCGGTCGCACCGAATAATCGGAAAAGCTGGTGCGCGAGGACAGGTGAAAGGTCAGCGTCCGCTCGGTTTCCGCCAGGCTCGAATCGACGCGAAAGATGTCCACCAGCCGCTGTCCCGCTGGCGACATGCCCATTGCGGTAAGCTCGCGCGCCACCTTGGCGCTGACGTAATTGAGACAGCCGGCGCGATCGGTCTGCCAGAACCAGCCGGTGCCGTGACTTTCATATTCCCGCACCAGGCGCGCTGCGAGCTGCCCTTCGCGTTCGCGTTCCCTGTTCGCGCCGAGCCGTTCCTGATCGCGCGCGGCAATGCGGAGCGCGCCTGCGGCCAGCAGAGCGGCAAGCACCAGCGCTCCCGCCGCCGCCGTCCCGATGCCCGCCGCGAACGGCACCGTCAGCGCAAGCCCCCCGGCGAATGCGATGCATGCCGCCCGAACAGGATGAAGCGCGACGGCAGTGATGACGATGCTGCCGAGCCCCAGAACGATGCCGGTCAGTCGAAACGGCTGGGTGGGAAGCGCCGGGGCGAGAGCGAGAAGAAGCGAGAACGCGATGCCAAGAAGGACTGCAAGCCCGGCGAGGGCTGTTATCCGGCGGTGCACGGCAAGCTCGCGTGCAGCCGGCAACGACAGCAGGCCCCAGACCGCCAGCGCCAGTCCGCACAGCGCCGTGCTCAACCCGGAGGCAAGGCCCAGCGGTTCATGCGAGAAGGCTGGTGCTGAAATGCTCCATGCCGATGCGAGGACGGAAGCCACCACGATAATTGGCCAAAGAGCCGCGACTTCTGCCAGCCGCGCATGCCCGGCATCCTGCAACGCATCGTCTTCGGTGGCGACCAGCCCCAGCACTTCGATCAGGCGCACGGAACGAACTGGCGAGACCGCCAAGGCACGACGAATGGATCCCATCACGTCTGGCTAGGCGGAGAGGATTGGGAAAGCGTTTATGCGGACAGTTTTTCTGGTCCGTTTCGGCTGCTCGAGCCAGTCGGGCACGGCCCGATCTGGTGAACTTGTGGCAGCAGACCGGTTGCGTGTGCCGATCCGTCGCCATAGTGGATCGGTTCATGACCACGACGATCCGCGCCGCAGACCTGATCGAGAGCGTTGCCGATGCGCTCCAGTTCATCAGCTACTACCACCCGATGGATTACATCCGCGCTTTGGGCGACGCCTATGAGGCGGAGCAGGGCCCGGCGGCGAAGGACGCGATCGCGCAGATCCTGACCAACAGCCGGATGTGCGCCGAGGGGCACCGGCCGATCTGCCAGGATACGGGCATCGTCAACGTGTTCGTCAAATGGGGCATGGATTGCCGCATCGATGACACCACCCGCTCGATGCAGGAAATCGTCGATGAAGGCGTGCGCCGCGCCTATCTTAACCCGGAGAACAAGCTGCGCGCCTCGGTGCTCGCCGACCCCGCCTTCACCCGCCGCAACACCAAGGACAACACGCCCTGCGTGCTCCATGTCGAGTTGGTGCCGGGCAACAAGGTCTCGGTGGATGTCGCGGCGAAGGGCGGCGGCAGCGAGAACAAGTCCAAGTTCAAGATGATGAATCCCAGCGATTCGATCGTTGACTGGGTGCTGGAGATGCTGCCGCAGATGGGCGCCGGCTGGTGTCCGCCGGGCATGCTGGGGATCGGCATCGGCGGCACGGCGGAGCATTGCGTGCTGCTCGCCAAAAAGGCGTTGATGGAGCCGATCGACATGGGCCCGCTGAAGGCGCGTGGGCCCAGGAACGACATCGAGGCGCTACGCATCGAGATCTTCGACAAGGTGAATGCGCTGGGCATCGGCGCGCAGGGCCTCGGTGGGCTTTCCACCATCCTCGACGTGAAGATCATGGACGCGCCGTGCCACGCCGCGGGCAAGCCGGTGGCGATGATCCCTAATTGCGCCGCGACCCGGCACGCGCATTTCACGCTCGACGGCAGCGGCCCGGCCTATCTCGAGACGCCAAAGCTTGACGAATGGCCGAAGGTGAACTGGACGCCCGACAAGGCCGCGATCCGCGTCGACCTCGACACGCTGACGCCCGCGATAGTCCAGTCGTGGAAGCAGGGCGATCGCCTGCTGCTGAACGGCAAGATGCTGACCGGGCGTGACGCCGCACACAAGCGGATTAAGGACATGCTCGATGCCGGCGAGGAGCTGCCGGTCGAGTTTAAGGGCCGCGTGATCTATTATGTCGGGCCGGTCGATCCGGTCGGCGAGGAAGTGGTTGGCCCGGCCGGCCCCACCACCGCGACGCGAATGGACAAGTTTACCCGCATGATGCTGGATCAGGGCCTGCTCGCGATGGTCGGCAAGGCTGAGCGCGGTCCTGCCGCAACCGATGCGATCAAGGACGCCAAGAGCGCCTATCTGATGGCGGTCGGCGGCGCGGCGTACCTCGTCGCCCGGGCGATCAAGGGATCGAAGGTCGTCGGGTTCGAAGATCTCGGCATGGAGGCGATCTACGAATTCGAGGTGCAGGATTTCCCCGTCACCGTCGCGGTCGACAGCGAGGGCAATAATGTCCACCAGCTCGCCCCGCTCGTGTGGCGGGAGAAGATCGCCAAGGAAGGGCTGCTCCAACCGGCGTGAACGACCGGCGATGATCGCCCGAGGAGAAGAGGCAATGAGCACGCGGCATCTGGTGGATCCCGAATTGTTGCCGCTGCTCGACCTCTGGCCGACGCTGTCCTTGTCGGCCGAGTCGCTGGAGCAGGCGCGTCGCTGGGAATCGCCAAAGCCTCAGGTGGTTGATGATGGCGTGACGGTTGAACGAGTCGTCGTGCCAGGACCTGCGGGCGCACCGGATGTTGCGCTGTATCTGTTTCGTCCTGCCAGGCTCGCGGAAGGGGCTGGCTGCATCGTGCACATGCATGGTGGCGGCTATGTTCTGGGCAAGGCGGAGGACGGCGCGGTTCGGCTCCGCCCGATCGTGGCGGCGCTTGGTTGTATTGTGGTGTCGGTCGATTATCGCCTTGCGCCGGAGACGCCATTTCCGGGCCCGATCGAGGATTGCTACGCCGGATTGCGCTGGACGTTTGCCCACGCTCAGCGACTAGGCATTGATCCTGCCCGCATCGGCGTGATGGGGGAAAGCGCTGGCGGTGGGCTTGCGGCCGCGCTGGCGCTGCTAGCGCGCGATCGCGGCGAGTTTCAGCTGGCGTTTCAACACCTTCTTTATCCGATGATCGATGACCGGACGTGCAGCAACGATCCGGATCCACTGACCGGCGAGTTCATCTGGAATCGGGCGAGTAACCGCTTCGGGTGGCAGTGCATGCTGGGTCAGGAACCCGGTGGGGCAGAGGTGTCGCCTTATGTCGCCGCCGCGCGAGCGGAGGACGTAGCCGGGTTGCCGCCGACCTATATCGCGACTGGAGCGCTGGACCTCTTTCGCGACGAAAACATCACCTACGCGCAGCGGCTGCTCGCGGCAGGCGTGCCGACGGAGTTTCATGTCTGGCCGGGCGCCATACATGCCTTTGACGCGCTGCCCGATGCGGCGATCGCGCAAGAGGCAAACCAGTCCCGCATTGCCGCATTGCGGCGCGCACTGACTGCGAAACCGCGCGCCTGATCAACTGAATGCTTGTCCTATCCGGCATCGCGATCATCGCGCTGGGATTCCTGCTGCGGTTCAACCCGATGCTGGTGATCGCGGCTTCCGCGCTCGTCACCGGGCTTGCTGCCGGAATCGATCCGCTCGCCATCCTCGCCGCCTTCGGCAAGGCCTTCAACGACACGCGTTATGTCACCGCGATCTATATCGTGTTGCCCGTCATCGGCCTGCTTGAACGCAACGGGCTGCAGGCGCGTGCGCGCTCGCTCGTGGGCGGATTGAAGGGGCTGACGACCGGGCGATTGCTGATGGCCTATCTCGGCTTTCGTCAGCTGACGGCGGCGCTTGGTCTCACCTCGGTTGCCGGGCCCGCGCAGACCGTGCGCCCGCTGATCGCGCCAATGGCGGAGGCTGCGGCTGGCGAGGCGCATGATCCGGAAAAGGTGAAGGCGATGGCCGCCGCGACCGACAATGTCGGGCTGTTCTTCGGCGAGGACATCTTCATCGCGATTGGATCGATCCTGCTGATGAAGGGCGTGCTGGAAGGTTACGGCATCTTCGTCGAGCCGCTGCACATGTCGGTCTGGGCGATCCCCACCGCGATCGCCGCCTTCGTCATTCACGGCACGCGGCTGTGGCTGCTCGACCGAAAGGCGCGGCGCGCATGATCGGGCTGAACTTCGTTTATCTGATTGCCGGGCTGACCTTCCTTGCCTTTGCCGGTCTGTCGGCGGGTGAGCGCCGCTGGGCCAATACCGGCTTCTATGGCCTGGTGGCGACGAGCTTTCTCGCCGGCGACTGGCTGGGCGACCTTGGTAACGGCGTGCTGGTCCTTGCGCTGGTGGCGATCGCCGCGAGCGGGCGGATGAAGCGACGCGTGCCCGCTGGCGAGCCCGCCATCCGCGGCGCGATGGTGTTCGTGCCCGCGCTGGTGATCCCCGCGACCGCGCTGATCGGCACTTTCGTGTTCAAGCAATTTCCGGCACTGTTCGACGGCAAGCAGGCGACGTTGGTGGCGCTGGCCACAGGCGTGCTGCTGGCACTGGCGCTTTGCTACGCCTGGCTGCGGCCCGCCCCCGCGGAGCCGTTCCGTGCCGGGCGCGCGTTGATGGACGATATCGGCTGGGCGGCGGCGCTGCCGCAGATG
>NZ_LSKH01000108.1:0-87875 GCF_001557395.1 Sphingomonas sp. CCH5-D11
AGCACGCGCGGCTCATTGCGCCATGCGGCCGAAATGTCGAGTTGCGGGCGCGCGCGGCGCCCGCCACGGGGGCGGCGGAAGGCGATCGCGTCGCGCCCGCAACTCGACATTTCGGCCGCATGGCGCAATGAGCCGCGCGTGCTTGATCTTACCTCAATATCGCTCGTCGCCATCGCCGGTCTGGTAGGGGGCGCGATGAACGCGCTTGCCGGAGGCGGTTCCTTTGCCACCATGCCGGCCCTGCTCGCCATCGGGCAGCCGGCGAATATCGCCAATGCGACCTCGAATTTCGCGCTGCTGCCCGGTGCGGGGATGAGCAGTTGGGCGTTCCGCAAGGAGCTGGCGCCGGTCGGGGGCGTGAGCCTGCGCGTGCTGGCCGGGGTGACATTCGTCGCCGGGCTGGTCGGCAGCCTGCTGCTGGTGGTGACGCCGAGCCGGACCTTCGACGTGATCGTGCCGTGGCTGGTGCTGTACGCCTTTGTCGTGCTGGCGTTCGGCAAGCGTGCCTCCGCCTGGCTTTCCCGCCGCGTGACGATCGGTTCGGGCACGTTGATCGCGGTGCAGGCGCTGCTGGGCGTTTATGGCGGCTATTTCGGCGGCGGGGTCGGGCTGATGATCACGGCCACTTATGGCTTGTTGGCCGGCGTACACCCACGCGCGATGTTCGCGCCGCGAACCCTGATGCTGACCATCGCCAACACGGCGGCGGCGATCATCTTCATCGGCTTTGGCATGATCGCCTGGGCCGCATGCATCCCGATGCTGCTTGGCGGGCTGATCGGCGGCTGGGCAGGGGCGCATATCGGCAAGCGCCTGCCACCGGGCGCGGTGCGCGTGTGGACGCTTCTGGTATCGGGCGGGACCACCATCGTCTTCTTCTGGCGGGCTTATGGATAAGGTCTCGCCCAGAGCAGCGTGCGAAGCGGTCTGATCCATGATAGCCTGTCTACGATGCCAGCTGTTTTCCGACATCGCTTCACGACCCGCTTGTGGCACTGGATCAACGCGGTCGCGATCATCATCCTGATCGGATCGGGGCTGGGCATCTCCAACGCGCATCCGCGCCTTTATTGGGGCAGCTATGGCGCGAACTTCGATCCGGCCTGGCTGGAGCTGCCGCGCTTTCCGGCGTGGCTGACCATCCCCGCCAGCTACAATCTGGCGATCTCGCGGCGCTGGCACCTGTTCTTCGCGCTGGTGCTCGGCTTCGGGCTGCTGGCGTATATGGTCGTGAGCCTACTCAACCGGCATTTCGCCCGCGACCTGCGGGTGCGGCGGCGCGAGCTTTCGCGCGGGCACTTGCTGGCGGACCTGCGCGCGCACCTTTCGCTGCGTTTCCACGATCCGGCGCATCCGACCGCGTACAATATCTTCCAGAAGCTGTCCTATGTGGCGGTAATCTTCGTGCTGCTGCCGCTGGTGATCCTAAGCGGGATCGCGCTTTCGCCAGGAATGAATGCGGGCTTTCCGTGGCTGCTCGACCTGTTCGGCGGGCGGCAGTCGGCGCGGTCGATCCATTTCCTGTGCATGGTCGGGCTGGCGCTGTTCACCCTCGTCCACCTGACGCTGGTCATCCTGGCGGGCGCGATCAACGAGACTCGATCGATGATCACCGGCTGGTGGCGCGTGCCCGAGGAGCCGAAGCCATGATCCTCGGACGACGCGGCCTGATCGCCGGGGGCGCCGCGACGCTGCTGGCGGGATGCGACAAGGTGATCGAGCACCCCGGCGCGCGGCGCATCCTGTTCATGGGCGAGGACATGCATCGCGGGCTGCAGCGCGCGCTGGTGAACCGCAATGCGCTGGCGCCGGAATATGCGCCCGAGGAGCGATCGCCCTTCTTCCGGCCGAACGGGACGCGCGATCCGGGAACGGCGGACTATGCCGCGCTGCGGACGGGCAGGTTTGCGGACTGGCGGCTTCGGATCGATGGGCTGGTGGCCCGGCCGCTGGCGCTGAGCCTCCGTGACCTTGGCGCCTTTCCGCAGCGCGCGCAGATCACGCGGCACGATTGCGTCGAGGGTTGGAGCGCGATCGGCAAGTGGCAGGGGCCGAAGCTGGGCGATGTGCTGAAGGCGGCCGGGGTGCGCGAGGCGGCCCGCTACATCGTCTTCAGCTGCGCGGACTATTATGGCGGCGCGCCTTATTATGAGTCGGTCGACCTGGTGGATGCCTTTCACCCGCAGACGATCCTTGCCTGGGCGCTGAACGACCGGTTCCTGCCGGTGATGAACGGTGCGCCCTGCCGCCTGCGGGTGGAGCGGCAGCTGGGCTACAAACATGCCAAATATCTGATGCGCGCGACCGCCGTGGCGAGCCTGGCCGGAATCGGCAATGGGCGGGGCGGCTATTGGGAGGACAATGTCGATTACGATTGGTATGCCGGCATCTGATTGTTACGGGTGCGGCCGATGGCATTGATCGACTTGTTTCTCTCCCGCGCGGTCAAGCGGGGCACGCTCACGCTACACCGGCCCAAGGCAGCCACCCGCACCTTCGGCACGCCCGATCCCGCCTTTCCCGATGTGACGATCCGCTTTGCCGACAATGGTGTGGCGCTGGCGATCGCGCGCAACCCGGCGCTTGGCGCGGGCGAATGCTACATGGACGGCCGCCTGATCATCGAGCAGGGCGACATCCGCGATCTGGTCGAACTGCTGAAGCGAAACGACGCATGGGAGAAGGGGCAGAAGAACCTGCAACCCGGCCTCGCCGCGCGCACGTTCAACGCGGTGAAATATCGCGCCGACCGGATCAACATGGAGCGTCGCTCCAAGCGCAACGTGGCGCATCATTATGACCTGTCGGGGCGATTGTACGACCTCTTCCTCGATCGCGACAAGCAATATAGCTGCGCCTATTTCACCGATCCGGGCAACAGCCTGGAACAGGCGCAAGAGGACAAGAAGGCGCATATCGCCGCAAAGCTGGCGCCCAAGCCGGGGATGCGCGTGCTCGACATCGGCTGCGGCTGGGGTGGCATGGCGCTGTACCTCCACAAGCATTTCGACGTCGATGTGCTGGGCGTGACACTATCCGAGGAGCAGCTGAAAGTGGCGCGCGATCGGGCCGCGAAGGCGGGCGTGGCGGACCGGGTGAAGTTCGAGCTGATCGATTACCGCCGGGTCGAGGGAAGTTTCGACCGGATCGTCTCGGTGGGTATGTTCGAGCATGTCGGCCCGCCGCAATATCGCACTTTCTTCCGCAAATGCCGTGAGCTGCTGGCCGACGACGGCGTGATGCTGCTGCACACGATCGGGCGGATGGGCGGCCCCGGAATCACCGACGACTGGACCGCGAAATATATCTTCCCTGGCGGCTACAATCCCGCGCTGAGCGAGATCGTGACGGCTTACGAAGGGCTGAAGCTGTTTCCCACCGACATCGAGGTGCTGCGCGTCCATTACGCCTATACGCTCGATCATTGGTACGACCGGACGATGGCGGCGAAGGACGCGATCGTCGCGCTTTACGATGAGCGGTTCTTCCGCATGTGGACCTTCTACCTCGCCGGCGCGGCGGCGGCGTTCCGCAACGGGGGGCTTTGCAATTACCAGGTGCAGCTGACCAAGGGGCGTTATGCCGTGCCGCTGACGCGCGATTACATGATCGAGGGCGAGCGGGCGCTGCGCGAGGGTTGATGCGGTAGGCCGGGATTGTCCTGGCATCCACCGTGCCGCTGGGGCCGCCATTGTTGAGATTGCGGATGGCTGGATGCCGGGACGAGCCCGGCATGACGGTGGCACTTAGCGGATCGCCTTTCGATCAATCCTCGTCATCCCGACTCGATCGGGGATCCATCGTGCCGCGGGCGGTGTGCTTGGAGGAGCAAGCGGTAGCGTGCGCGGAGGGTTGGATCCCGGCGCGAGGCCGGGATCACGGTGCGGTTTTTGCATCGTTGGTTCCTGATCAACCGTTGTCATCCCGGACTTGATCCGGGATCCATGGTGCCGCGAGCGGTGCGCTTGGAGGAACAAGCGGCAGCGTGCGCGGACGGTTGGATCCCGGCGCGAGGCCGGGATGACGGGCGCTGGCTTAGCCGCCGCCGTGGAGGTTGATCTTCTGCCCGTTGGCATATTCGCCGTCCGCCGAGACAAAATAGGCGACCGCTGCCGCCACGTCTGCCGGCGTGGAGACGCGGCCGAAGGGCGAGCCGGCGGCGAGATCGTGAATGTCGGCGACGCCGCGGGTCGCCTTTGCCAGCCGTTCACCCATGTCGGTGACGGTAAGGCCTGGGGCGACGATATTGGTGCGGATGTTGTTCGCGCGCTCCTCCTTCGACAGGACCAGCGCAAGTGCCTCCGACGCGGCCTTGCCCATCGAATAAGGTGCGCCGTTCGGGGCATGATAAAGCGTCGCGACGCTGGAGATCATGATGATGTCGCCGCGCCCCTTCTCCTTGGCGCGTTGGCGCAACGAGGGGAGGACGAGCTTCGACATATAGTGCGGCGCGAAGCAGTGGGTGCGCATGACCCGCTCGAACTCGACCGGATCGGTGTCCGCGACGCTCTGGCCACGGCTGGCGATACCGGCGTTGTTGACGAGGATGTCGATGCCGCCGAAATCGGCGACGACCGCATCGACCAGCTTCTCGCAATCCTCGAAGCGGTCGACCGAGGCGGCATAGGCCTTCGCGCGGCGACCGAGCCCTTCGATCTCGCGCACGACTTCCTCGGCGGCGTCGGCGTCGCGGCGGTAGTTGACCGCCACGTCCGCGCCGTCGCGCGCGAGGCGAAGCGCGATCTCGCGGCCGATGCCGCGGCCGCCGCCGGTTACCAGTGCAACGCGCCCCTCAAGTCCCCTCTCGCTCTTGGCACTCATGCAGCCTGCTCCTTGCTCTTCTTGCTGTAATCCGGGCGGCGCTTCTCGAAGAACGCCTTGATGCCCTCGCCGAAATCCGGGGCGGTGGCGCACAGGATCTGGTTGCGATCCTCCATTGCCACGGCCGCTTCGAGGCTCGGCGCGTCGATCGACATGCGCAGGCATTCCTTGGTGAGCCGGAGGCCCATCGGCGACGTGGTGAGCATCTGCTCGATCAGCGGCGCGGCGGCTTCCTCCATCTGATCGTCGGGCACGACGCGGCTGACGAGGCCGGTCGCCAGCGCGCGATCGGCGGTGATGAAATTGCCGGTCAGCATGAACTCCGCCGCCACGCTGGCGCCGACGAGGCGGGGCAGGAAGTAGCTGACGCCGATGTCGCACGCGGAAAGCCCGATGCGGATGAAGGCGGCGTTCATGCGGACCGATTCGCCAGCGATGCGGATGTCCGAGGCCAGCGCCATGGCAAAGCCGCCGCCGCATGCCGGGCCATGGACCAGGCTGATGATCGGCTGCGGGCAATAACGCATCTTCATCACGATCTCTGCGATCGAGCGCTGGTGCGCGAGGCGATCGATCGTGTCGAATTCGGAGCGGCCGCCCTCCTGCAGATCGAGCCCAGCGCAATAGGCGCGGCCCGCGCCCTTCAGCACCACGACCCGGCAGTCGCGATCCTTGTGCAGCGCGCCGAAATAATGGTTCAGCTCCTCGACGTGCCGGTCGTTCAACGCGTTCAGGACGTGCGGGCGGTTCATCGTCACCCAATCGACTTCGCCCCGGCGCTCGACCGAGATCATCTCATATTCCACGGTGCCTCTCCCACTCATGCTTGTTGTGCACACGCCTGTTGGCGGATGTCTGTTGACGAGGCACTCTACATAACTAAAGTTATCCTGCAATCGCGGAAGGCCGACGGGGTCGCCGCCAAAGGGTGAGGGGAGAGGGGCGTGAAGCTCGGACCGGATATTGCTGCCGTTATTACCGGAGGTGCCTCGGGGCTGGGGCTGGCCACCGCCAAGGCGCTGCGCGCGCATGGCGTGAAGGTCGCGCTGTTCGACAAGAATGCGGAGATCGGCCCGGGCGTCGCGGAGGAGATCGGCGCGGTGTTCTGCGAAGTGGACGTGATGGACCAGGCGTCGGTCGATGCGGGCTTCGCCAAGGCGCGCGCCGCCAACGGGCAGGAGCGCGCGTTGGTGAACTGTGCCGGCGGCGGCTTCGGCGGGCCCAACAAGACGGTGGCGCGATCCAAGGAAGACGGATCGATCGTTCCGTATCCGATCGAGAATTTCCAGAAGACGCTCGAGCTGAACCTTGTTGGCTCGTTCCGCTGCATCGTTGGGTCCGTCGCGGGCATGATGACGCTGGACCCGACCGAGGACGGGGACCGCGGGGCGATCGTCAACACCGCCAGCGTCGCGGGCGAGGAAGGGCAGATGGGGCAGGTCGCCTATGCGTCCGCCAAGGCGGGCGTGATCGGCATGACGCTGAACGTCGCGCGCGACCTGTCGAGCGAGGGCGTGCGCTGCAACACGATCCTGCCAGGCATCTTCGACACGCCGCTGCTGGCGCGCGCGAAACCGCAGGTGAAGGCCGCGCTGTCCGCCATGGTGCCGTTCCCCAAGCGGCTCGGCGCGGCGGAGGAATATGCCGCGCTGGCGGTGGAAATGCTGCGCAACGGCTATTTCAACGGCGAGGACGTGCGGCTGGACGGCGCGATCCGGATGCAGCCTAGGTGAACACTTCTCCCTCTCCCCTCTGGGGAGAGGGCCGGGGAGAGGGGCAGGGACGAGCGGCTTATGACGGCCCCTCTCCCCAACCCTCTCCCCTGAAGGGGAGAGGGAGATTTTAGATGAACTTCGATTATTCCGACGACCAGAAGATGCTGAAGGAAGAGGCGCGCAAGTTCCTCTCCGCCAAATGCGACGCCAAGGTGGTGCGCGGCGTGCTCGACAATGACGATCGCGCATATGACGAGGCGTTGTGGAAGGGCGTGGCCGAACAGGGCTGGCTGGGCGCCGCGATCCCCGAGGAATTCGGCGGGCTTGGTCTGGGCCATGTCGAACTGTGCGCGCTGGCAGAGGAATTGGGCCGCGCCTGTGCGCCGATCCCCTTCGCCTCGACCGTATATTTCGTCGCCGAGGCGCTGATGAAATTCGGCTCGCAGGAACAGAAGGCCAAGTGGCTGCCCAAGATCGCTGCGGGCGAAGTGATCGGCGCCTTTGCCACCAGCGAGGGCAAGGGACCGGTGGCGGCGCGCTCGATCGGGACGACCGTGTCGGGCGGCAAGCTTTCGGGCGAGAAGATCCCGGTAACGGACGGCGACGTTGCCGACCTGATCGTCGTGCTGGCCAAGGACGGGCTGTACCTGGTCGAAAAGGGCGAGGGCGTTTCGGCCGAGGTGCTGACGACGCTGGATCCGACGCGATCGGCGGCCAAGCTGACCTTTGCCAACGCGCCGGCCGAGAAGCTGGGCAGTGAGGACGGTATCGCCGCGATGCAGGCGGTGTTCGACCGGGCAGCGGTGCTGCTGGCGTTCGAACAGGTCGGTGGCGCGGACAAGAGCCTGGAGATGGCCAAGGCTTATGCCTTTGAGCGGCAGGCGTTCGGCCGTGCCATCGCGGGCTATCAGGCGATCAAGCACAAGCTGGCCGACATGTATGTGAAGAACGAGATCGCCCGGTCCAACGCTTATTTCGGCGCCTGGGCGCTCAACACCGATGCGGGCGAGCTGCCGCTGGCGGCGGCCACCGCGCGCGTTGCGGCGAGCGAGGCGTTCTGGTTCGCGTCCAAGGAAAACATCCAGACGCACGGCGGCATCGGCTTCACCTGGGAAGCGGACCCGCAGCTCTACTACCGCCGCTCGCGGCAGCTTTCGCTGGTGGCGGGTGCGCCCGCGACGTGGCGCGAGCGGCTGGTGAGCCAGCTCGAGATGAAGAACGCGGCCTAATTACCACCGTTCGTACTGAGCTTGTCGAAGTACGTGCCCGGAACACGCCCTTCCACAAGCTCAGGGCGAACGGGTTGAGGAGCAGGAACAATGGACTTCAACGATTCCCCCGAAGAAGCCGAATATCGCACCACGGCGCGCGCCTGGCTTGAGAAGAATTCCGCCGAGCACAAGACGATGAACCACGCGGACGACATGGCCGCCGGCAAGGCGTGGCAGAAGCGCAAGGCCGAGGCCGGCTATGCGCAGATCACCTGGCCCAAGGAATGGGGCGGGGCCGGCGGCACGCCGATACAGTCGGTGATCTTCGGCCAGGAAGAGGCCAAGTTCCCGGTGCAATATGGCTATTTCACCATTGGTCTTGGCATGTGCGTGCCGACGGTGATGGCCTTTGCGAACGACGAGACGAAGAAGCGCTTCGTCGGTCCCGCGCTGCGCGGCGAGGAGATCTGGTCGCAGCTGTTCTCCGAACCCGCCGGCGGCTCGGACGTGGCGGCGATCCGCGCCCGCGCGGTGCGTGACGGCGACGATTGGGTGGTGAACGGCCAGAAGGTGTGGACCTCGGGCGCGCATTATTCCGACTATGGCATTGTGCTGGTGCGGACGAACCCGGACGTGCCCAAGCACAAGGGCCTGACAATGTTCTGGCTCGACCTGAAATCGCCGGGCGTCGAGATCCGGCCGATCCACCAGATGTCGGGCGGCTCGAACTTCAACGAAGTCTATTTTACCGACGTGCGCATCCCGGATTCGCAGCGGCTCGGCGCGGTGGACGATGGCTGGAAGGTCGCGCTGGTCACGCTGATGAACGAGCGTCTCGCGGTCGGCGGGGCGAGCGGCGCCAGCCCCAAGGAGATCCTGGCGCTGGCCAAGGACCTGGACGCGGCGGACGGTCCGCTGGTGAAGGACAGCGCGTTTCGCCAGCGGCTCGCCGACTGGTACGTCCAGTCCGAAGGGCTCAAGAACACCCGTATGCGCACCATGACGGCGCTGAGCCGCGGGCAGACGCCGGGGCCGGAAAGCTCGATCGGCAAGATCATCGCGGCGAACGTGCTGCAGGATCTGGGCAATGCTGCCGTCGAGGCGGAGGATCAATATGGGATCATCAACGATCCGGCGTTGCTGCCGCTGAAGGGGCTGTTCCAGGCGTCGGTGATGAGCGCGCCGGGGCTGCGCATCGCCGGCGGCACGGACGAAATCCTGAAGAACATCATCGCCGAGCGCGTGCTTGGCCTGCCGGGCGAGATCCGTACGGACAAGGATGCGGCGTTCAAGGACCTGGCCGGCTGAGCCATCGGGTTCGCTGGCGCGCAATCGCCGGCGCGTGGCGGCGGGGAGCATAGGCGTCGACGCTGCGGCGTGATTGCAGCGGTCCGCGTCTATGGATCCCCGCAGACGCGGGGATGACGGTTGTTTCGGGCTGGTTTTCGCGCCGCAGCGCATGCGGCGCGTTGGATCCCCGCGTGCGCGGGGATGACGGGTTTTGGTTGAGCGGCTTTCTGCCTTGCCCCAGGTCATCCCGGACCTGATCCGGGATACATGGTGCCCGGGCGTTACGGCTGGTGAGGGAGCGCAGCGCCTGCTGCACGTTGGATCCCCGCTTTCGCGGGAATGACTGGGGTTGGGGAGGGCTTTTGCCCCGCGTTCCTGGGACTTTGTCCGGAATCCATGCCGGTGTTTGCTGAACTGCTTAGCTGTTCCGGCACGCTTGGCTTGGTGGATGCCGGAACCAGCCCGGCTAGACCTTCAGGCGCGGGGCGCGAGTGCCCCGACCCTTCAATCCTTCTTGCGGGTGAACAGTACCGCGGCAGCGACGGCGGCGGACCCGATGCCGACGCCAAGGCCGATCTTGCCGAGATCCCAACCACGCTTCTGGCGTGCCTTTTCAGCGCCTTTGGCAGCGTTTTCGTGCTGCTTGGCGGCGGCTGCTGCGGCGAGGATCTCATTGGGTTCGTCGGACACGCTTACTCTCCTTTGCCGCGCTGGTACCGTGCCCGGAACGCATCGGCAAAGGCTTTGAGCCGTCCGTCGGCGATTGCCGCGCGCAGATCCGCCATCAGCGTCTCATAGAAAAAGATGTTGTGCTCGGTCATCAGCATGGCGCCCAAGATCTCCCCCGCGCGCACCAGATGGTGGAGGTAAGCGCGGCTCCATGTCGAGCAGGTGGGGCAGGCGCATTCGGGATCGAGCTGCCGTTGATCCTCGTTGAAGCGCGCGTTGCGGATGTTGATCGGGCCCGAACGGGTGAAGGCCTGACCGGTGCGGCCCGAACGCGTGGGAAGCACGCAATCGAACATGTCGACGCCGCGCTCTACCGCGCCGACGATATCGTCGGGCTTGCCCACACCCATCAGATAGCGCGGGCGATCGGCCGGAAGCTGGCCGGGCGCGAAGTCAAGGCAGGCGAACATCGCCTCCTGACCCTCGCCCACCGCTAGACCGCCAATGGCATAGCCGTCGAAGCCGATATCGATCAGCGCATCGGCGCTGGACTTGCGCAATCCCTGGTCCAGTGCGCCCTGCTGGATGCCGAAGATAGCGTTCTGCGCGGCATGATCGCCGCCGCCGTCGAAAGCGTCGCGGCTGCGGCGGGCCCAGCGCATCGAGCGCTCCATCGCCGCGGCCTGCACCTCGCGCGTGGAGGTGGTCGGCACCAGTTCGTCAAAGGCCATGACGATATTGGAGCCGAGCAGCCGCTGAATTTCGATCGACCGTTCCGGGCTGAGCAGGTGTCGCGTGCCGTCGAGGTGCGATTTGAAGGTGATGCCTTCCTCGGACCGCTTGGTCAGTTCGGACAGGCTCATCACCTGATAGCCGCCCGAATCGGTCAGGATCGGCTTGTCCCAACCCATGAAGCGGTGAAGTCCGCCAAGCCGGGCCACGCGCTCCGCGCCGGGGCGGAGCATGAGGTGATAGGTGTTGCCAAGGATGATGTCCGCGCCGGCGGCCTCGACATCGGCCGGCTTCATCGCCTTGACGGTCGCTGCCGTGCCGACCGGCATGAAGGCGGGGGTGCGGATCGTGCCGCGGTGCATGGCGATGCTGCCGGTGCGGGCGGCGCCGTCCGTCGCGGCAATGGTGAAGGCGAAACGGTCAGTCATCGGCGGGGTGGCTTCCGCTTCTTTCCATCATTGGGGGAGGGTTCATCGCCGAACACGCGCGCGCGAATCGTCAGGAGCTCCGCGCGGGTAAGGACGCCGTCGCGATCGCGATCATAGCGCGTGAAATATTCGGAGAAGCGGTTCTGAAGCTCCCGCAAAGCAACGCGATTGTCGCCGTCACGGTCGACCTCGAAGGGGCTGGGAAGGGCGTTGCGATCGCCCAGGAACCGTTCGGCCCAGTCGGCGAAGTCGATATAGCCGAGCGTTCCGGCCTTGGCCCTGTCGATCGCGGCGAAGGAGGCGGCCAGGCCGTCCTCCATCTCCTCGCGGGTCACGCGGGCGTCCGCATCCGCATCGCACGTCGCGACCAGCATGGCGGCCGGTTCGTACGCCATGGTCGCCGGCGGCTGCGCCGCGCCGGGCTGCGGGCCGGTCACCACGATCGGGCCGGCCTGGAGGAGGAGGGAGAGGATCAGCATGTCACGCAGGTACCAGGAAAGCCTCGCCATCGCGGGTGAAGGGGCGGTGCGTCAATGGCGTGTCGCGATTTTGCGGTTCCGGCGAAGGCGCCTGTGGTGCGCGGCCGGCCGGAAAGTCGCCTCTCCTGGTCAGCAGTAGCGATCCATCGGGCACGTCGGCGTAAAAGCCTGACGCGAGGTCAGCCGGCTATCGAGGGACCGCGTGACTGGATCTGGATGAAGCTGGTGGTGCTGGATGCCCGACAAGGATTCGAACCTTGATTGACGGAGTCAGAGTCCGCTCTCTTACCATTAGAGGATCGGGCAGCAGCCGCGTCGCAGCGGTGAAGCGGCGACAGGTCGGCGGCTCTAGTCTGGCAGATTGAACAGGTCAAGCACCTGTTTGCGCACGCGGGTTGCAGTGGGTTGCGGTGCGCGCTAGCTTCCCTGCCAAGCACCGAGCGGGGTTCATCCCGTGACGGAAGAAAAGAAGAAAGAACGACGGCACGTGGCGCATCATCACGCCGACCTGCCGTACCGGCGCGATCGCCGCGCCCGTCCGGCAAGCGAGGGCTCGCAAAACGCCCCCTTTCGCCAGCATTACGCGCGTCATTATGCCGCGCTGGATCTCGGCACCAACAATTGCAGGCTGCTTATCGCGCGTCCGCAAGGCGACGGATTTGCCGTGGTGGACGCTTTTTCCCGCATCGTCCGGCTGGGCGAGGGGCTGGCGACCAGCGGCAAATTGTCCGACGCGGCGGTCGAGCGGACGATCGCAGCGCTGCGGATCTGTGCCGACAAGCTGAAGCGTCGCAACGTGACACTGGCGCGATCGGTCGCTACCGAAGCGTGCCGCCGCGCGACCAATGGCGCGGCTTTCATCGAACGCGCCTATCGGGAGACGGGCATCCACCTCGACGTCATCTCGGCGGAAGAAGAGGCGCGGCTGGCCGTGCTGGGTTGCCATGTGCTGCTGGAGCCGGGCAATGCGCCGGCGCTTGTCTTCGACATCGGTGGCGGTTCGACGGAGCTGGTGCTGATCGATACCGCGTCAACCGTGCCCACCGTCATTGACTGGCATTCGGCGCCCTGGGGAGTTGTTTCATTGACCGAAAGCGCCGGTGGCGGAGACGGGCCGGATGGCCTTGCCGCAGCCTATGAGCGGATGCGCAATCTGGTGCGCGACAGCTTCGCGCCATTCGCGGCGCGATTGCCGCGGGTCGACGGCCCGCGCCGGCTGCTGGGTACGTCGGGCACCGTGACGACGCTGGCGAGCGTTCACCTGGGGCTGGATCGATATGACCGCACGCAGGTGGATGGCCTGATCGCCCCGGCCGATTCGATGCGCGCGATCAGCCAGCGGCTGGCGCATCTGTCGATCGGGGAGCGTGCCAAGCTGCCGTGCATCGGCCGCGAGCGCGCCGATCTGGTGGTAGCCGGCTGCGCGATCCTGGAGACGATCCTTGATCTGTGGCCGGCCGAACGGCTGGGGATAGCCGACCGCGGCATCCGCGAGGGTATCCTGCGTCGCCTGATGGCGAGTGCGGCATGAGGGGCGGGGGTGGCCTGCGTACGCGGGTGAAAACCGCGCGCGGCCGGACGGCGCAATCGACGCGCTGGCTGGAGCGGCAGCTGAACGATCCTTATGTGAAGCGCGCCAAGGCGGAGGGCTATCGCAGTCGCGCGGCCTATAAGCTGATCGAGCTGGACGAGCGCTTCAGCTTCCTGCGCGGCGCGAAGCGGATCGTGGACCTGGGCATGGCACCGGGCGGCTGGAGCCAAGTGGTGCGGCGCAAGGTGCCCGGCAGCGCGGTGGTCGGCATCGACCTGTTGCCGGTAGATCCGCTGGACGGCGTGACGATCCTTCAGATGGACTTCATGGCCGATGAAGCGCCCGAGCGGTTGATCGAGGAACTGGGCGGCGCGCCCGATATCGTCCTGTCCGACATGGCGGCGAATACGGTGGGCCATCCGCAGACCGATGCCTTGCGCACCATGGGGCTGGTGGAGGCGGCGAGCGATTTCGCCATATCCGTGCTGCGGCCGGGCGGGACCTTTGTGGCAAAGGTCTTCGCGGGCGGCGCGGATTCGACGCTGGTCGCGCTGCTCAAGCGGAACTTCAACACGGTCAAACACGCCAAGCCGCCGTCGAGCCGCAAGGGATCGGTGGAATGGTTCGTCGTGGCGCAGGGCTTTAAGGGGCGGCCCGAGGAATAAGCAGCCGTGCGTCGACCGGTATTTGGCGACGCACAAACGAAAGGCCGCAGCGGTGACGCTGCGGCCTTTCGTTTGTTGCGGGCCGGATCGGCAAGGCGCCCGGTGACCGGGCGCCGCAATCAGCCGTCGTAATCGGCGCCGAGGTTCTGGTTACGCGGCGGGGCAGCGGCGGTGAGGCGAAGCGCCTCCGCCGATGCGGCCAGCGAACCGACGGCATCCGCCTCTTCCTCGTCGTCGATCTGGACGCGCTGCAGGCTCTGCACCACGCCTTCCTTCAGATCTGCCGGCTTGATCGTCTGCTCGGCAATCTCGCGCAGCGCGACGACCGGGTTCTTGTCGCGATCGCGATCAATCGTCAGTTCGGCGCCACCTGACACCTGCCGCGCGCGCTGCGCTGCGAGCAGAACCAGATCGAACCGGTTGGGGATCTTGTCGACGCAATCCTCGACCGTGACGCGCGCCATAGACGCTTCCTTCGCTAAACTACTGCTGGATGAAGGCAGGCGATCTAGGCGCAAGCCTTCGCCAAGTCAAGAAATCCGCATCCTTGCCGCGGTGCGTCGTCCGGTCCAAGTCGCGCGGGATGAACAGCGCCTCTTCCTTCACCGTCGCCGGCAACCGGCTGACCCTGCTGATCGAAGGTCCGGAGCGGCTAGATGCGCTGATTGGCCTGATCGAGGGTGCGCGCCGCTCGCTGCGGATGCTTTATTATATCTATGCCGACGATCACGCGGGCGAGCGGGTCAACCATGCCCTGATCGCCGCCGCCGGGCGCGGGGTCGAGGTGTCGCTGATCGTGGACGGGTTCGGCAGCGATGATGCGGCGGATCGGCGCTTCTTCGACCCGCTGGAAGCGGCCGGGGTGTCCGTATGCCGGTTCGCGCCGCGCCTGGGCCGGCGATACCTGTTGCGCAACCATCAGAAGCTCGCCCTTGCCGACGCAGAGGAGGAGGCGCCCCGGATCATCATTGGTGGCTTCAACATCGAGGACGATTATTTCGGGACCGCCGGCGATCAGGCATGGCGCGACCTGGGGCTGCTGGTCGAGGGGCAGGCCGCGGCGCGGATCGCCGGCTATTTCGATGCGCTGAATAGCTGGGTGCGGACGCCCAAGGGCAAGCTTCGCCACCTCAATCGCGCCTTGTCACAATGGAGCGAGCGGGAGGGAGACGTGCGCTGGCTGATTGGGGGGCCGACACGCCGGCTTTCCCCCTGGGCGCGAGCGGTGCGCGCTGACATGCGACGCGCCGAGCGGATCGACCTGATCGCAGGCTATTTCACCCCCAGCCCGACGATGCTGCGCCGAATCGACCGAGCCGGGCGAAAGGGCAGGGCCGTGCGCGTGGTGACGGCGCGCAAATCGGACAATAACGCCACGATCGCGGCAGCGCGCTTCACCTATCGCGGGTTGCTGAAGCGGGGGATCAGGGTGTTCGAGTACCTGCCGACCAAGCTTCACACCAAATTATATGCGGTGGACAGCGCGGTGCACATCGGCAGCGCCAATTTCGACATGCGCAGCCTGTTCATCAACCTGGAGCTCATGCTGCGGATCGAAGACGACGCCTTCGCCGACCATGTCCGCACCTATATCGACGGCGAGATCGCGCAGTCCGAGGAGATCACCATGGACCAGTATCTCGCCGCTACCGGGCTGTGGCAGCGGGCAAAGCAGTTTGTCGCCTATCTGCTGGTCGGGGTGGCGGACCCGGTGGTTTCCCGGACGCTGAACTTCGGCATCGACGATTGAAGCTGCGGCGGGGCGGCGCGATCGCCTGACGGGAGCGATTGTCACGTTACCGCAACATCTCCGTCACTTCAGAGTCTCTGAACATCCATTTGGCTGTCATCTCCCGCGCCTAGCGGCTCTTTCCGAGGGGGACGGGCGATTGGCCCGCTCGCCCGCGGTCCTGGGGAGGACCGATCAGTTCAACGGGAGTGAGACATGCCCAGCTTCAGCCGCCACCAGTTTCTTGTGGGCACCGCCTGCCTTCTGCTTGCCGGATGCGGCGCGGACGATGTCGCATCGCCGGGTGCCGGCAACATCGACGTGATCGTCAATCCGACGCCGACCCCGTCGCCGTCGCCGACCACGCCGACCCCGTCGCCGATCACGGCAGCGGAATTCGCCCTCGCCACCACGCAGAGCGGCGTCACCATCACCGCTGACGAGCAGTTCGCGCTGGTCAACGCCGGCTCCAACAACAATGTGAGCGGCGCTGCGGGCCTGAACGGCATCTATCCGGTCAGCACCACCTCGCTCGCCACGCCGACCAATGCCTCGACGCTGGGCAGCTTCTTCACGGCGACCAACTTCGTCGGCGCGGTGAACGGCCCGAACGACACGGCATTCCAGGGCTGGACCTGCAATTCCTCCTCCGCGAACTTCGGTGGCAGCACCGCAGCCTGCACCGCGGTGCCGAGCGTCGGCACGCCGGCGGCGGGCGTCGCCTGCCCGACCGGCACGACCGACGACGGCACGGTGGCGGGCTTCCGCGCCTGCCGCCTTCCGGCGGTGATCAGCGCCAGCATGACGCTGCCGAAGATCGCGGGCGTGTTCTATCGCTTCCGCGGCCAGACCGAAGTGGGCACGGACGTGGGCTCGCAGGGCGCCGACTCGGGCGTCACGCTGACCATCGAGCCGGGCGTTGTGCTCGCCGCCGATACCAGCGAGGCATCGAACGACCTCCTGCTCGTGAACCGCGGCAGCCGCATCAATGCGGTGGGCACCGCAGCGGCGCCGATCATCTTCACCTCGCAGCAGAACCTGACCAACAACGGCGTGTCCGATTCGACGCAGGGTCAGTGGGGCGGCCTTATCCTGCTCGGCCGTGCGCCGACCGCGGTCTGCGCGGCAGGCACCGGCGGCAACAACCAGGGCGGCACCACCGGCAATGACGCCAACGGCACCAGCACGACGTGCCAGGCGCCGATCGAGGGCGTGCCCGGTCGCTTCTATGGTGGCACCAGCCAGGCCGACAATTCCGGCACGCTTCAGTATGTGCAGATCCGCTACACCGGCATCGCGATCAGCGAAGGTAACGAGCTGCAGGGCCTGACCCTCGGCGGCACCGGCAGCGGCACCACGATCGACCACGTCCAGAGCCACAATTCGGCCGACGACGGTGTCGAGATCTTCGGTGGCACCACCAACATGAAGTATTTCGTGGTGACCGGCTCGGACGACGACGCGTTCGACGTCGACAACGGCTGGCGCGGCTTCATGCAGTTCATCATCGCCGCGCAGAAGGCCGGCGGCGCGACGGCTGACTCGTTCGCCACCGAGATCGACTCGAACGGCGCCGAGGATCTGCTGCCGCGGACCTATGGCCGCTACGCCAACTTCACCTTCATCCAGACGGCACCGTCGGCACCCGCCGCGATCCGCCTGCGTGGCGGTGCGGACTTCGCCTTCGTGAACGGCGTGGTGAAGACCGGTACGGGCCAGGCCTGCGTCAACCTGATCGCCGGCGCCGGTTCGGGTGATACCCGCACCACCATCCGCCCGGCGGATGCGGCCCTGCAGGATGTCGGCCCGCCGACCTTCAACTCGGTCTACTTCCAGTGCCAGGGCCGCTGATCCCCGGCCCACAATCGTGACCGTAGCGGGCCCCTGCGCGCACCATGCGCCGCGGCGGGCCCGCTCCTTGCAAAATCACCGGAAGACCTGATCATGCGCCAGCGCGCCCTTTATGCCTCCCTGCTCCTCGTGACGACGACGCTCGTCACCCCAGCCGCGCTGGCGCAGGTCGCGCCTTCGGGCGGGGCGCCGGCAACCGCCGGGCCGAGCACCGCCACCATCGCACCCGCCGAAGAGGCCACGAGCACCGACCAGGGCACGATCGCGCAGCCGGCCGATCCCCAGGCCGCCGGGGTGCCGGGGCAGCAGGAGCAGGAAGCGGAAGTTTCCGCGCCGGGCGTGGATGCCGCGGCGGGCGGCGACATCGTGGTGGTCGGCCGCAACATTCCCAACACCGTGCGGTCCACCGCGCAGGTGATCAGCGTCCTTTCCACCGCGGACATCGCACGAACCGGTGAGGGCGACATCGCCGGTGCACTGACCCGCGTGACCGGCCTGTCGGTCGTCGGCAACGGTTATGTCTTCGTGCGCGGCCTTGGCGACCGTTACTCCTCCGCGCTGCTCAACGGTTCGCCCCTGCCGAGCCCGGAGCCGCTGCGCCGGACGGTGCCGCTGGACATCTTTCCCACCACCATCGTCGGTTCGGCGCTGGTCCAGAAGACCTATTCGGTCAATTACCCCGGCGAGTTCGGTGGCGGTGTCATCAACCTGACCACCAAGGCCATCCCGGACGAGAATTTCGTCACGTTCGGCGGCTCGCTGGGCGTCGATACCCAGACCACGGGCAAGCTCGGCAACACCTATTACGGCTCCAAGACCGACTGGCTCGGCTATGATTCGGGCGAGCGCGACGTGCCCGATTTCCTGCGCAACGCGCCGACCGGCTCGGGCGTGATCCCCACGGCGCAGGTGGCGCAGCTGTCCAACGCGCGCACCACGCTGCTCCAGCGCAACAACGACATTCCGCCGAACTGGTCGGCGGATCTGAACCTTGGCCTGGTGGGCGAGCTGGGTGCGGGCCGGATCGGCATGATCGCCACCGGCAGCGTGTCGAACACCTGGCGCACGCGCGCCACGACGCAGCAGGACACGATCAGCAACGACGGAACGCTGCGCAACGATTTCGATACGTTGATCACCGACAATCGCGCGGTGGTGAACGGGCTGCTCGGATTCGGATATGAGTTCGACGAGAACCGCATCCGGTGGACCAACGTCTATATTCACGACACGCTGAAGCAGGGGCGCGCCTCCGCCGCGACGGTGTACAACAACTCGTCGGGCAACCCGATCTTCCAGCAGAACACCAACTGGTTCGAGCGGCAGCTGATCGAAACGCAGCTGGTGGGCGAGTTCAAGCCGATCGACGATCTGTCGATCGACGTGCGCGGTGCCTATGCCAACTCCAAGCGCAACTCGCCCTACGAGCGTCAGTTCGTTTATACCTGCAACACTGGCCTGAACGTCCAGGTGACGGAGCCGGTGAACGGCAGTGGGGTGAGCTGCCCGGGCGTGTGGCAGGCGACCAACGCCTTTGATCGCTTCGCGACGGTCGTGTTCAGCGAACTGAACGAGGATCTGTATTCCGGCCAGGCGGATGTCGCCTACAAGCTGCCGGGCGACCGGCCCTTCACGCTGTCTGCCGGCTATTATTACTCGCAGAACGAACGCTCGTCGCTGCGCCTGCCGTTTACCTATCAGACGGCGACCGGCGGGGCGATCCCGTTCCCGTGCAACCTCTTCCGCCCGGACTATCTGCTGTCACCTGACGTGCTGAACGGCTGCCCCGTGGCGACGACCGGCACGCCTGCCGACAATTCTGTGCAGCTGCGCTTCGACTCCGGCCTGAACGGCTCCTACGCTTATGACGCGAGCCTCAAGATCCATGCCGGCTACGTCCAGGCTGAAGCGGAGGCGATCGACGGCATCCGTGCGATCATCGGTGTCCGCTACGAGACGGCCAAGCAGGAAGTGACGCCGATCGGCGCGCTCTCCACCCGGCTGGACAATGATTACTTCCTGCCGGCGGCAACGCTTACCTGGAATTTCGCGTCCGACATGCAGCTTCGCCTCGCGGCGGCGAAGACCATCGCCCGCCCGCAGTTCCGCGAACTGGCACCGCAGGCGTTCCGCGACTTCGAATCGGATCGCCTGTTCTTCGGTAACCCCAACCTGCGCGACTCGAAGCTCTACAATCTCGAAGCGCGGTATGAGTGGTTCTTCGATCGCGATCAGCGCCTGACCGCGGCCGGCTTCTACAAGCGGATCGACAATCCGATCGAGCAGGTCGGCTTCTATCCGACGCCTGACGCGCGCCTGCAGACCGGCTTCACCTATCTGCCCCGCGCGACCCTGTGGGGCGGCGAGGTCGAGGTGCAGAAGTACATCCCGCTCGACTTCATTTCGGACGGCATGGCCGGCAAGCGGGCGGTGATCATCGCCAATTACACCTACACCCAGTCCAAGATCACCGCGGACGAACAGTGCGTTCCAAGCGTGCTGGGCATCACGCTGGGCGGCTGCGGCGACGGGTTCGCACCGGCTAACCTCCAGTTCCGCGACGGCGCGCCGCTGACCGGCCAGTCGGATCACCTCGTGAACCTCCAGCTTGGCTATGAGGATCGCGACAATGACCTGCAGGCGACGCTGCTGTTCAACTATGCCAGCGAGCGAGTGACCAATCGTGGCCCGTCGCTGCTGTCCGGTGTCGGGTTCCAGCCCGACATCATTGAACGGCCGGGCATCCGCCTGGACTTCGTGGTGCGCCAGACGGTTGATTTCCTCGGCACCCGGCTCGAGCTGAAGGGCGAGGCGCGCAACCTGACGGGCACACGCTATCAGGAAAGCCAGACCTTCGATGATGGCCAGCGCGTCTTCATCAACCGCTATGAGCAGGGCCGGATGATCACGCTGGGCGCCAGCGTCACCTTCTGACCTGCCGGCAATCGGGTCGCGATCGCGCCGGCCCGTGCCAGCATCGCGACCAATATCGCCCCGGATCCGCCCAAGCGGTCCGGGGCGAACTTGTGTCCGGACGAAGCGGCGGGCAGGGGCGCGCGTGAGGCATGGCCGGCGGGCGCGCGACATATTACACTGATGTGCAATGTCGCTGTAACATCGCGGACATAGCGGCGGCTGCGCGGGGATTGGCAGATACATGCGATTGAACTTCGACGCCCGCGCGAAGGCGATCCTGCGGCGGGTGCCCGTCGTGAACGTCTATTCGCTGGCGGAACTGGTCTTGCTCGGCGCGCTGGCGATCCAGTGCGCGCGGCTGGTGTGGACGGTGGTGACGCCGGTATCGCCACTTGGTGAGTGGCGACCGGCGGGCGTCGTGCTGCCGGCTGCGCCTGGCGAGGTGTTGCGCGGCTTCGATCCGTTCTTCCGGATCAGCGGCGCCGCGACGCAGAGCGGCGCCGGAGTCGTGACCTCGCTGCAACTCACCCTCTTTGGAACGCGGATCGACGAAGCGACCGGCCGCGGCTCGGCGATCCTCGCCGGCCCCGACAATGTGCAGCAGAGCGTGGCGGTGGGCGAGGAGATCATGCCCGGCGTCGTGCTCCGGCAAGTCGCCTTCGATCATGTCACCATTGAGCGAAGCGGCGCGCGCGAGGATCTTTTCCTTGACCAATCGGCGGGTGCCGCCACGCCAGTCCCCGTGCCCGGCGAGGCCGATCAGCCCGCAGCGCCACCACCACCCAGTGCAGGAATAACAGTGCAGCAGTTTCAGCGTGAAATCGGCTTTGTGCCGCGGGTGGAAGGGGGACGGATCAGCGGACTGGTCGTGCGGCCAGTGGGCCCCGGCGCCGCATTCCGTGCGGCGGGCCTGAAGGAAGGCGACATCGTCACGGAGATCGGCGGGCGTGCCGTTCAGGGCCCAGGCGACATAGAGCGGCTGGCCACGCAATATGCTGATGGCGGCGCGATCGCGATCACGGTGGAACGGGGCGGCCAGACGCTGCCGCTCAGCGTGCAGGTGAGCGCACAATGAAGCGCTGGATGCTCGCGCCGGCGCTGGCGCTCGTCCTTGCCGCTCAGGCGCAAGCGCAAACGACGCTGAACGTGCGCGACGCCGATATCCGCGCCTTTATCGCCGATGCGGCAAAGGTGACGGGGCGCACCTTCATCATCGACAGCCGGGTGCAGGGAAAGGTGACGGTGGTCACTGACCGGCCGCTCAGCCGGTCCGAATATTTCGAGGTGTTCCTCTCCACCTTGCGGGCCAACGGGCTCGTCACCGTGCCGACGGCGAATGGCGCGCTGCGCGTCCAGCCGATCGAGAATGCCGCCTCGCAGCCGGGCCGGATCGGCTCCAGCGGCGCGGCACGTAACCAGTTCGTGACGGAGATCGTGCGGCTGCGGGCGATCGATGCGCAGTCGGCGGTCGATACGGTGCGCCCGCTGGTTTCGGCGCAGGGCTCCGTCAGCGCCAATCGCGCGGGCAGTTCGATCGTGATCGCCGATTTCGCCGACAATGTGCGCCGGGTGCGCGAGGTGCTGCGGCGGATCGACATGGACAATAATTCGACGCGAGTGATCGCGCTGAAGAACGCCGGCGCGCGCGACATCGCGACCGCGCTGCAGGGGCTGCTGGGAACGCCAGCGCAGGGGCAGACCGCCAGCGCCAGCGTGGTGCCGGTGGAAGGCGCGAACTCGATTGCCCTGCGCGGCGATCCATCCACGGTCGCACGGCTGGCACAGGTGGCGCTTGATCTCGATCAAAAGGCCAAGAGCGGCACAGAAATCCGCGTGGTCTTCCTGGAACATGCCGATGCCGCGCAGCTGCTGCCGGTTCTCCAGCAGCTTGTCGGGCAGACGCCCGATTCGGTGCCGCAGAACCAGCTCAGCCAATCGAACTTCGGCGCCTCCACCAGCAGCAACGGCACGAGCGGTCAGCCCAGCGTTAGCACCGGCAGCCAGACGCAAAGCCAGAGCGCGCCCGGCGGCGGATCCAGCGGGCAGGCGGCGGTGCAGGCGCAGGGCGGCCGGGCGCCCGCCGTCGTCACCCGCTTCGTCGGCGCGAATGCAATCGTGATCGCCGCCCCGGCCGACATCCAGCGCCAGCTTGCCGAAGTGGTGCGTCAGCTCGACACGCGGCGCGAACAGGTGCTGGTGGAGGCGATCGTCGCCGAGGTATCCGACGTGACGGCGAGCCGGCTGGGATTCCAGTTCCTGCTCGGCAGCCTGTCCGGCGGTGCTTTTGGCGCGACGAGCTTTTCCAATTCGGCGCCCAATCTGCTGACCATCGCCGGCGCGATCGGCGCGCGCGAGATCGGTGGCACGACCACGACGGTGGTGGGCGCCGATGGCACGCGGACGACGACCAGCACCGGCAATACCGCCAGCGACGCACTGGCCCAGCAGGCGATCAATTCCATCCTGGGCGCAGGCGGCGGCTTTGCCGGGTTTGGCGGCAATATCGGCGGGGACACGATCTTCGGCACGATCATCAATGCCGTGAAGAGCGACACGACGTCGAACCTGCTGCAGGCACCGAGCCTCATCACGCTCGACAATCAGGAAGCGCGCATCCTGGTGGGCCAGGAAATCCCGATCACCACCGGCCAGGCGCTGAGCCAGAATTTCGACAATGCGTTTCGCACGGTGCAGCGCGAGAATGTCGGCATCCAGCTTGAGGTGCGGCCGCAGGTCAATTCCTCAGGCTCGATCAAGCTGTTCCTGCACCAGCAGGTGAGCTCGATTGCCGGGCCGGTCAGCGACGACAATTCGGATCTGATCCTGAACAAGCGCGAGGTGGAAACCACGCTGACCGTCGATGACGGGCAGATCGCGATCATCGGCGGGCTTTTGAGCGATGACGAGCGGCGCACACTGGAAAAGCTGCCGCTGCTGGGCGACATACCGGTGATCGGCAACCTGTTCCGCTCCAAGGCGCGGCAGCGATCGAAGACGAACCTCATGGTGTTCATCCGACCAACAATCCTGCGTTCCTCCGACGACAATCGCCGGGTGACGGAGCAGCGGTATGGCTATCTGCGGCTTCAGCAAGGCCAGCATGATCCGGCGCGCGAGCCGTCGATCGACGAACTGGTGCGCGATTACATGGGGGCCGCGGCGCCTATCCCCTCGGCACCGGTGCCAGGCAATATCGAGGATCCGCGAGTGAACGTGCCGGTGCAGCGCAATTCCACCGTGACCATCAAGCGACGGGACAAGTGATCAGGACCGGCCGAGACCTGTCGTCGCCCGCGCCGCTGCCGGCGACGTTGGCAGCGGAGGGCGCGATCATCCCGGCAGAGGGCGCGGGCGGCCCGTCTCCGATCAGCGGCCTGGAGAATGAGCCCGCGCTGGTCGCTTTGCCTTATGCCTTCGCGCGCAGGTTCGGCGTGACGCTGTCTGGCGAGGCGGTGGCGTTGCGGGAAGGCGCGGATCCCAGGGCGTTGATCGAAGTGCGCCGGGTGCTTGGGCGTCCGTTCGACGTGACGGTGCTGGAGCCGGCGGCGTTCGATCGGCTGCTTGGTGACAATTACGCGATGGACGGCCAGGCGACGGCGCTCGCGGCCGTAGGCATGGGCGATGAGCTGGACCTGCTGGCGGACGGCATTCCCACGGCTGAAGACCTGCTGGATACGGCGGACGATGCGCCTGCCATCCGGCTGATCAATGGCGTGATCGCCGATGCCGCTCGCAACGGCGTGTCCGACATTCACATCGAGCCCTATGAGACCGGCTTGGTCGTGCGGATGCGCGTGGATGGCGTGCTGCGCGAGACGCTGCGCATGCCGCCGCATGTCGCGCCGGTCGTGGTGAGCCGCATCAAGGTGATGGCGCGGCTGGATATTGCCGAGCGCCGGGTGCCGCAGGACGGGCGCATGGGCCTGACGCTGGGCGGCAAGCTGCTGGACGTGCGCGTCTCCACGCTACCGAGCCGCGCCGGCGAGCGTGTCGTGCTGCGTATTCTGGACAAGGACAATGCCGGGATCGACCTCGATGCCCTGGGCATGTCCCGGCCGATGCACGCGATGCTGGAAGCGGCCGTCAACGAGCCCAATGGCATCGTGCTGGTCACCGGGCCGACCGGCAGCGGCAAGACCACGACGCTATATGCCGCGCTACGCCTGTTGAACGACGGCAGCCGCAACATCCTGACGGTCGAAGACCCGGTCGAATATGCGGTGGAAGGGGTCGGCCAGACTCAGGTGAACGCCAAGGTGGGGCTGACCTTTGCCGCGGGCCTGCGGGCGATCCTGCGACAGGATCCCGACGTCGTGATGGTGGGCGAGATCCGCGACCGGGAAACAGCGGAGATCGCGGTGCAGGCGTCGCTAACGGGCCACCTGGTGCTCTCCACGGTGCACACCAATGACGCGATCGGCGCCATTACGCGCATGCGCGACATGAAGGTGGAGCCTTTTCTGCTGGCCTCCACGCTGCGCGCGGTCATCGCGCAGCGGCTGGTGCGGCGGCTGTGCCCGGCGTGCCGGCGGCCGCTGCCGGCCGGGGAGACGGTGGCGCCGCTGCTGGGCATCGCACGCGACGCGACGGTGTTTGAACCCGCTGGTTGTGCCGAGTGCAACCACAGCGGCTTCAAGGGACGCGTCGGCGTGTTCGAGGCGGTGCGGATCGACGAAACGGTGCGGCGGATGATCAATGATGGCGCTGACGAAGCGTCCATATCGGCCCATGCCTTTGCCCGTTCCGAGACGCTGAGCGCGGCGGCCCGGCGGATGGTGGAAGAAGGCGTCACGACTCCCGAGGAAGCCGTCCGCGTGTCGCGGCGGGAAGACAATGATTGATCGTTTACAGGTTCTTGTGCCCGCATCTTGCTGCATCGTGACAGCTTCGGGCGCGATGCACGGCGATCGGGAGTGAGGCGCAGTGCCTGACTTCGACTATCTGGCGATCGACACGCGGGGACAGGAGACGCGCGGGCATGTTGCCGCGGCCGACGCGGAGGCGGCGCGCGCCGTGCTGGGCCGACGGCGGCTCTACGTGGTGCGGATCGAGCCCGGCAGCGCACCGGCAGCGCGGGGGCGCCCTTTGTTCGGCCTGCAGGTCGGCCGCCCGAAGATGTCGGGCAAGCAGCTTACCCTGTTCACCCGCCAGCTCGCCACGCTTTCGCGCGTGTCGCCGCTGGAGGAATCGCTGCGCACCATCACGCGCCAGACCGAGCAGGAAAAGGTGCGCACCGTCGTCCAGACCGTTCACGCAGGCGTGGTGGAAGGGCGCCGGCTGGCCGACGCGATGAGGCGGGAGCCGAAGAGCTTTCCGCCTTTGTATCGCGCGATGGTGGCCGCCGGCGAAAGCTCCGGCACGCTGCCCGCGATCCTGGAGCGGCTTTCCGCCCTGCTAGAACGACAGGCAGAGATACGTGGCAAGCTGCTGACAGCGCTTGCTTATCCGTCGATCCTCGCCTGTGTCGCCATGGGCGTGGTGGCGGCCCTGATGATCTTTGTTGTTCCGCAGGTGGTGGAGCAGTTCGATACCGTCGGACAGGAGCTGCCGGTGCTGACCCGCATCGTGATCGGTATCTCCGACGTGCTGGTCGGATGGTGGTGGCTGATGCTGCTGGTGATGGCGCTGATGATCGGTGGGTTCGTGGTCGCGCTTCGGCAACCGCCGGTTCGCCTGGCATTCGACACCTGGCTGCTGCGTATTCCGCTGCTGGGGCGGTTGCTGCGTGACCTTCATGCAGCGCGCATGGCGCGCACGCTGGCGACCATGGTGGCCAGCCGCCTGCCACTGCTGGAGGGACTGGCGCTGACTGCGGGCACGATCCACAACCGCCGGCTGAAGCTCGCGTCGGACCAGATCACGGAGGCGATCCGTGGCGGTGGCAGCCTTTCATCGGCGATGCGGCGGGCGGCGGTGTTCCCCCCCTTGCTCACCTATCTCGCGGCATCCGGCGAAGCGGCCGGGCGGCTGGACGAGATGCTGGAGCGTGCCGCCGATTACCTGGAGCGCGAATTCGACCGCTTCACCGCCACCGCCATGTCGCTGCTGGAGCCGGCCATCATTGTGGTGATGGGCGGCATCGTGGCGACGATCGTGCTATCTATCCTGCTCCCCATCCTGCAGCTCAACACGCTTGCCGGGCAATGAGAGACATCATGCGTAAAGAATTGAAAAAGCGTAACAAGAGGAACGGCTTCACGCTGGTCGAGCTGATGGTGGTGATCGTCATCATCGGTCTGCTCGCCACCATCGTGGCGCTGAACGTCATCCCGTCGGGCGACACGGCGAAGGTGCAGAAGGCGAAGGCCGATATTGCCACAATCGAGCAGGCGCTCGAAATGTATCGTCTGCAGCAGAACAGCTATCCGACAACCGCGCAGGGGCTGGAGGCACTGGTGACCGCGCCCGCCGGTCTCTCCAATCCCGCGGCCTATCAGGCGGGCGGCTATATCAAGCGGCTGCCGGACGATCCCTGGGGCCGAGCCTATCTTTATGCTTCGCCGGGCAAGCACGGTGCTGCGGACATCTGGAGCAATGGTGCGGACGGCCAGGAAGGTGGCGAGGGCATCAACGCCGACATCGGTTCCTGGCAGTAAGGACGGGAGTTGGCCGCTCGTGCCGCCTTGCGCCTGTGTGACCGCCTGAAGGTGGGTCGGCGGACGGCGGAGCGTGGCTTCACCCTTGTCGAGCTGATGATCGTGATCGCCGTGATCGGCCTTGCCTCCGCCGCCGCGGTGCTCGCCATGCCCGACCCGCGCGGGCGGCTGGTGGACGAAGGCGCGCGCTTTGCCACGCGAGTCCGGGCGGCCCGCGATGCGGCGGTGATCGGCGGGCGACCGGTGAGCGTGTGGGTCACGCCTGCCGGCTATGGCTTTGACGAGCGGCGCGGCGGACAGTGGATCGCGATCGCGGAAAAGCCGCTGCGCGTTGCGCAATGGAGCGACGGGACGCAGGCGATCCTGTCGGAACGTGCGCGCGTGACGTTCGACTCGACCGGCATGGCTGACCGGATGCTGGAGGTGTCGCTTCGCCGGGATCGGACGCGGATCACGGTGAGGGTGGGCGATCAGACGGGCGCGCGGGTGAATGGCTGAGCCGTATCTGCCGGCCGTCGCACGCGACCGCTGCCGCCAGCCGCTGAATGGGGCGAGCGGCTTTACCCTGATCGAAGTGATGGTGGCGCTGGCGGTGTTCAGCCTGGCCGCGCTGGCGCTGATCCGGCTGGAGGGCGCGACGATCCGCTCCACCGCACTGCTGAGCGATACGGTGCTGGCGCAGATGGTGGCGCGCAACGTGGCCGTGGAGGCGATCACGGCGCCGAGCCCGCCCGCTCTGGGTCGGGCGGGCGGCGTGGAGCAGAATGGCGGCCGGGCATGGCGCTGGATCCGCGATGTGCGACGTACCGGCGATTCGCAGGTTCTGCGCATCGACGTGGCGGTGCTGGATACGGGCGGTCGGGCGCTGGGCCGGTTGACCATGATCCGCGGGCCGCAGCCGCCAACGGCGACCGTGTCGTGAGGCGGAACAGGGGCACACGCAAGGTGCCGCAGGAGCGGGGCGAGGCTGGCTTCACACTGGTCGAGGTGATGGTCGCCCTGATGATTTTCGGGCTGATCGCGTCGGCGGGCGTCGCGCTTCTGGCGTTCAGCGTGCGGGCGCAGGGCGCGACCACCGCGCGGCTGGACGACATGGGGGCGCTGGCGCGGCAATCGTCGTTGATGGCCGCCGATCTCGCTCAGGCGATGAATCGTCCTGCCCGCGATGGGCGGGGCACGACTTTTCCCGCGTTCGTCGGAGACGCGACCAGCGTCACCTTCGTTCGCGCGGGCTGGAGTAACATCGATTCGGACGCGCGCTCGACCTTGCAGAAGGTGAGCTATCGCCTGTCGGACGGGGTGTTCCAGCGGATCGCCTGGCCAATGGTCGATGGCGCCGAGCCGTTGCCGGCCGCGCCCGCGCTGACCGGACTTGCCGGTGCCAAGCTGCGCTATCGCATCGCCGGCGCCTGGAGCGACAGCTGGAACGGCAGCGAGGGCGCGGCTCTGCCACAAGCGCTGGAACTGACGCTGCAACGGCGGGACGGCGTGAGCTTTCGCCAGTTGTTCCTGGTGGGGACCGGCGCGCTGCCTGTGGTGAAGATTCCCAATCCGGCGGAGACGCCCGATGCGAGCTAAGCGCCAAGGGGAGCGCGGGGCGGCGCTGCTGACGGTATTGCTGCTGGTGGCGATCGTTGCCGTCATGGCGGCGACCGCACTGGAACGCCTGCGCCTCTCGACGCGGCTGACCGCCAACGCGGTCGCGCTGGATCAGGCGCGCGGCCTTGCTCTGGCTGCCGAGACGCTGGCGACCGGCAGGATCACGCAATTGCTGCGGCAAAGCCCCGATCGCGTCACGCTGGCGGGCGGCTGGAGCAACCAGCCGTACACGCTTCCCTTGCCCGGCGGCGCCGCCGTCCTGCGGGTGAGTGACGGCGGAAACTGTTTCAACCTCAATGGCCTGGTGACCGAACTTGACGGCAAATATGTCGCCGACCCGACCGCGGTGGCGCAGATGGCGCGCCTCGCCCGATTGCTCAACGTGCCGGGAGGAGAGGGGATCGCTGCCGCGGCGGCCGACTGGATCGACAGCGACGATCTGGCGCTTGGCACCGGGGCGGAGGATGGCGCCTATCAGGGGCTGGCGACACCCTACCGCACGGCCGGCACGCTGATGGTCGATCCCAGCGAATTGCGCGCCGTCGCCGGCGTCACCAGCGACGCTTACGCCAAGTTGCGCCCGTGGCTCTGCACTTTGCCAGAGGCGAAGCGGGCGATGATCAACGTCAACACGCTCACCCCTGAGCAGGCGCCGCTGGTAGCCATGCTGCTGCCCGACACGCTGAGCGTGCAGGCGGCGGCCGCGGGCCTGCTGCGCCGCCCGCCCAACGGCTTTTCGGACACGCAGGATTTCTGGAAGATCTTCGCCGCGTCCGGCATTACCGATCCGCTTGCCGAGCAGCAGACGGGCGTCGTGTCGACCTGGTTCGACGTGCGCATCGACGTTACCGTTGCGGGCAGCGAGTTGCAGGAAAGGGCGTTGGTTGACGCAACAACGCTTCCGGCGCGGCTCGTCTCGCGGCAATGGGGCGAAATCCTATGAACGCGACGATCCTCTTCCTACCTGCCCATGTCGATCAGCCCTGGCGATGGCTGCGCGTGGAGAATGACGCCGTGACCGGGCGGGGCGAAGGCACCCCGGAAGCGGGCGCGGATCCGACGATCGCAATCGCGCCAGCGGATGCGGTAACGCTCCATTGGTCCAGCCTTCCGGCCCGGTCGCCGGCGCAGGCGCAGGCCGCCGCCCGGATCGTGATCGCAGAGGCGAGCGCAGCACCTCTCGATGGGCTGCACGTGGCCGTGGGCGACGAGGCGGAGGACGAGCGGCCGATCGGCGTGGTGGCGAACGGGCGAATGCGCGACTGGCTCGGCACTCTCGCCAGCCTTGGCATCGATCCGGCCGTGATCTTGCCGGCTCCGCTGCTGCTGCCAGCGCCAGCCGAAGGATATGTTCGTGCCGAGCTGGGCGGGCAATCGGTGGTTCGCGGGCGAACCAGCGGGTTTGCCGATGAGGCGCGGATCACCGATCTGGTCACCGGCGGCAGTTCGCCGGAAACCCTGGGCCGGGACGCGGTGGAAGCCGCGATCGTCGCGAATGTGGCGCAGCCGCTGCTGAACCTTCGCCAGGGCCCGTTCGCCAGGCGCAAGCGGCGGGCGATCGACTGGCCGCTGATACGCCGGCTGGCGGTTCTGGCGGGCATGATCCTGCTGGTGACGCTGGCCATCGATCTGACCAGGATCGCGCGCTACGCGATGGCGGCCGATGCGGCGGAGGCGCAGGCCGATGCGCTGGCCCGCGAAGGGCTGCCGCGCGGGGCGGATCAGGGCGATGCGGGACGCCTGCTCACCGAGCGGCTGTCGCGACTGCGGGGGCCGGGTGCCGGCTTCAGCGCGACGGTTGCGGCATTGACCAGCGCCACGCGCGAAGTTGACGGCACGGAGGTGATTGCAGTGGCGTTCGAACCGACGGGCGAGCTGCGCGCGACGATTGCGGCGAGTGGCGAGGCACAGGCCAACCAACTCATCGATCGGTTGAGGGAAGCGGGGTTTGCAGTGACGGCGAGCACGTTCCAATCGGATGGTCAGCGCGTTCGCGGCGACGTGACCGTGGCGCTGCCATGACCGCCTTGTTGACCTGGTTTCGCGGCCGCAGCGTGCGCGAACAACGCCTGCTGGTGGTGATGGCGGCCCTGTTCGTGATCACATTGGTGTTTGCCGGTATCGTGCGCCCGGTGCGCGATGGGCTCGAATCGACGCGCCAGCGCCATGCCAGTGCCGAGGTTCGGCTGGGCGAGGTGAAGGCGCAGGTCGCGCAGGTGAAGGCGATCCAACGCGGGCGTCCGCGCACGCCGGAGGGCGCGCTGGCCGATGCGGTGCGCGCTCGTGCCGACGAATCCGGCTTCGTGCTCGCCAATCTGGAGCCCGACGGCGACCGGATCAGGATCGGGATCGCCACGGCGCGCCCGGGCCCACTGCTGAGCTGGATTGCTGGCCTCGAAGCTGATGGGCTGCTGGTGGACGCCTCCACCATCACCGGGAACGGCGACGGCACGGTCGCGGCCACGCTGACGTTGAAGGGAAGGGCGCCATGAGGCGGATCCGACTGGCCACGGGGCCGAGCGCGCTGTTTCTGGCGCTTTTCGTAGCGGCGCTGATCATCTTCCTGCCGCTTCGGCTGGCGCTTGGATGGTTCGGGCTGGCAGCGCAGGGCATGACCGCACGAGAGGTGACGGGGAGCATTTGGGCGGGAGAGCTGCGCGAAGCGTCGTTCGGCCGGATCGCGCTGGGTGATTTGTCGGCCGGAGTGTCGCCGGTACAGCTCTTCGTCGGACGCGCGCGCGTCAATCTGGAGGGGCTGGCCGACGCGCCGGAAGCGGCGTCGCGTCTTACCGGAGCGATCGGGGTCAGCCGGCACAGTTTCGGCATCGATGACCTGACCGCTTCGCTGCCGGTGGGCGGGACTTTTCGGCCCGTTCCGGTGACTCTCCTGGACTTGCAGGACGTTAGCGTCCGCTTTCGCGGTGACACGTGCGAGCAGGCGGAGGGGCGGGTGCGCGCCACCATGGGCAGCGAGATCGGCGGCATCGCCGTGCCGGCGGCGCTCAATGGCAATGCGCGGTGCGATGCCGGCGCGCTGCTGCTGCCGCTGGTGAGTGCGGCCGGGAACGAGGGAAGCACCATCCGGATCTGGCCCGACGGGCGCTATCGCGCGGAGCTGACCCTGCAACCGTCCGACCCCGCATCTGGCACCAAGCTGCAAGCGATCGGCTTCATTCAAACGCAGCGCGGCATGGAACTGGCAATCGAGGGCCGCTTCTGAGCAGGCCCCGGCCGCTTTCGGGATGGTTTCAGCCTGCAATCCCCGTCGCAAACGTCCTGAACCTTCGAAAACGCGAAGGAAATTGCTGATCGAACCTTGACGCCTCGACCCCCTAGCCGTAGGGGCGCGCTTTCTCACGGCGATCGTAGCTCAGTTGGTTAGAGCATCGGTTTGTGGTACCGAGGGTCGCGGGTTCAAGTCCCGTCGATCGCCCCATTCTTTTCCCCGGGAATGACATGACCGCGTGGGGCTTCCCCGACTTTGACGACCATGAGGGCGTCCACCTCTTCACTGATCCTGCATCCGGCCTGCGTGCCGTAATTGCGGTTCATTCCACGGCGCTTGGGCCGGCAGCGGGCGGCGTCCGTTTCTGGCACTATGCCGATCACACGGCCGCGATCACCGACGCGCTTCGGCTGTCGCGCGGCATGAGCTTCAAGAACGCCATGGCGGGCCTGGAGCTTGGCGGTGGCAAGGGCGTGGTGCTGGCCGACGCGCCGGGCGCGACGATCAGCGAGGCGCAGCTGCGCGCGTTTGGCCGTGCGGTCGAATCGCTGGGCGGCCGTTATGTCACGGCGGAAGACGTCGGCATGTCCGAAGCCCGCATGAAGGTGATTTCGGAAGAAACGCGCTACGTATCCGGCCTGCCGGTGGCGAGCGGCGCGGCCGGCGGCGATTCGGGCCCGTACACGGCGCTTGGCGTCTATCTGGGCGTGAAAGCAGCGGCGCAGCGCGGCCTGGGTGCCACCGACATGAAGGGCGTGCGGGTTGCCATCCAGGGCGTCGGCTCGGTCGGCGGCGGGCTCGCCCGGCTGCTGGCGGCGGACGGCGCGGTGCTGACGCTGGCCGATGTGAACAAGGAGCGCGCCGCGGCGCTTGCCGCAGAGCTTGGCGCGACCACGGTACCGACGGAGGAGATCCTGTCGGCCGATGTCGATCTGGTGAGCCCCAATGCGCTTGGCGCGGTGCTGACCGAGCAGTCGATCGGAGCGGTGAAGGCCAAGGTGATCGCCGGTGGCGCCAACAACCAGCTGGCCACCCGCGACGACGGGCGCCGCGTTCATGAGCGCGGCATCCTGTTCGCGCCGGATTATGTGATCAATGCCGGCGGCATCATCAACGTCGGCCTGGAGTATCTGGGCCATGGCGACGAGGCAGAGGTGAAGGCGCGGATCGCCCGCATTCCGGATCGCCTGATCGAGGTGTGGGACGAGAGCGACGCCAGCGGCGATCCCGCAGCGGATGTGGCGGACCGGATCGCGCGGCGACTGATCGGCCGGGGTTGAGCCCTGGGCCGTGAGCGGGGCGGCATGGATCGCCCGCCGCGGCCCATGGCTGCTGTTGAGAGAGGAGCGGGGGAACGCGCCAGTCAATCGATGACGACAGGCGATTTTGCCCATATGGGATAACACCATCGTGCCCGCGCTTCATGCCCTTGCCAATCCTGCGCGCTTCCTGAAGATCGCGCGACCGCTGACCGCCGTGCTCGGCTGGGCAGGGCTGGCGCTGATCGTGATCGGTTGCTGGGCCGGGCTGACGCAGACGCCGCCCGATTACCTGCAGGGCGAATCAGTGCGCATCATGTACGTTCACGTGCCGTCCGCCTGGCTGGGGATGGGCGGATGGAGCGGGATTGCACTTTCCAGCATCGCCTATCTTGTCTGGCGCCATCCGCTGGCCGACGTGGCGGCGCGCGCGATCGCGGTGCCGGGCGCGGCCTTTGCCGCAGTCTGCCTGATCACCGGCGCGATCTGGGGACGCCCGACGTGGGGCACCTATTGGCAGTGGGACGGCCGACTGACCTCCATGCTGCTGCTGTTCTTCGTGTACCTGGGTTATATCGCGCTGGCGCGGGCCGATCGCGAGCGCGGCGGCGACGGCCGGATCGCGGCTTTGTTCGGCATTGCCGGCACGGTGCTGCTGCCCATCATCCGCTATTCCGTGATCTGGTGGAACACGCTGCACCAGGGGCCGAGCATCGGACTGACCCGGTCCACCATCGACGCCTCCATTCTCTGGCCGCTGCCGATCATGCTGAGCGGTTTCAGTTTCCTGTTCGGGGCCATTGTCCTGATGCGGATGCGCGCCCTGCTGGCGATCGCGAAGGCAGAAGCGCGGCTGCGGCGGAGGGCGACGGCGTGAACGCCTGGCCGTTCGTTATCGCTGCCTATGCGGTGGCGCTGGGCACATGCGCGATCATCGCGCTGGCGAGCCTATGGGCGATGCGGCGCGCCGAGAAGGACAGACGATGAAGGCGAAGCATCAGCGGCTCTGGCTCGCGGGCGCCGCGCTGCTGGCGGTTGCCGTGGCGGCGTTGCTCGCGCTGTCCGGCCTGAAGGATCAGGCCGCGTTCTTCTATGCGCCGTCCGATGTTACCCCGGAAGTGCTGGTCGCCGGCCGCGCCGTTCGCCTTGGCGGGATGGTGGCAGGCGGATCGGTGGTCCGGGCGGCGGATGGCGTCACCGTCCACTTCCGCGTCACGGACGGACGAGCGACGACGCCGGTCAGCTTCGCCGGCATCGTGCCGGACCTGTTCCGCGAAAATTCCGGCGTGGTGGCGGAGGGACGTTTCCAGCGCGACGGTTCGTTCATCGCCTCCAACCTGCTGGCCAAGCACGACGAGAAATACATGCCGCCCGAACTTGCGGGCAAGATGCACGAGACCAAGAGCCTGGACCAGTGATGGGCTATGTCGCCCTGGCGGTGATCGGCGCGCTGGCCTTTGCCGCCCTGCTGCTGCTTCGGCTGCCGCGGCTGGTCTGGTCCTTCGCAGGCGCGGCGCTGTTCCTCGGCGCCGCCGGCTATGCCTGGCAGGGCCGGCCGGCGCTCGCGGCAGCACCGGCAAGGCCCGCGGCGAGCCCCGTGCCGGTGGAACCGGAAAGCGTGATCCTGCGCGAGCGGCTGATGGGCCGGTTCACGGCGGACACCGCTTATCTTGTCGCGTCGGATGCGATGCTGCGCGCCGGTGATCGGCGTGCCGCAGCGCAGGTGGTGATGGGCGGCGTTCGCGCGATCCCGCGCAGCTTCATCCTGTGGACGCAGCTTGGCAGCAATCTCGTGATCCTCGATGGCGACCAAGTATCGCCGGCGGCGAAGCTGGCGTTCGGGCGCGCCATGCAGCTAGCGCCCGAGCATCCGGCACCGCCATATTATGCCGCAATCTCCTATATTCGGGCAGGCGATCTGCCGATGGCGCGGCGGCTGATGGCGCGCGCCGTGTCGCTGTCACGCGACGGCACCGAATATAAGCGGCAGCTCGCCGGCCAGTTGCTCGTGCTCGAACGCTATATGGCAGCCGTGGAGCAGACCGGACGATAGTCCCCGACCGGGCGGGACGGATCCGCCGGTCAATCTGCTCGTTCGGCAGCCTGATGCCGTTACTTGCCCCGACCGGTCTTGTCCTGAAGCGCATCGATCCGTTTCGATGCCTCGGCCTTGGTCAGCTCTTCATCGAACTGCTCATGCGCCTCTTCGCTCAAGGTCTTGAGATAGCTGGCCTGCGCGCCCGTCATCGGCTCATCGCCAGTGGTCCAATCGTCCGGGTCCTTTTCCGCGTTCGAGAACGGCTCACTCTTGGGGTTGTTGTCCGACATGTCGGTCTCCTTCAAACGTGGAACTCATCCGTTCCGGTAATGTTCCCCTTGCGGCGCAGGTGCGAAGTGCTAGGCGCGCCCAGGCTTTTACAGGATGACGGTGGTTTTCTTCCCCTTGAACCTGGCGCTGGTTGACTGTCGGTGAGCACAGTTGCTCCCCCCGTCACGCCGGCCATCACGCCACATCACCATCACGGTGATGGGCTGGGCAAGCTGGCGCTCGGCGCGATCGGCGTCGTCTATGGCGACATCGGCACCAGCCCGCTTTACGCGATGAAGGAAGTGTTTGTCGGTCACCACCCGCTTGCGGTGGACCGGCTCCACATCTTCGGCGTGCTGAGCCTCGTCTTCTGGTCGCTCGTGCTGATCGTGACGTTCAAATACGTGATGGTCATCCTGCGCGCCGACAACAACGGAGAAGGCGGGAGCCTGGCGCTGCTCGCCCTGATCCAGCGGCGGAGCGGCGCGGGGAAGCGATGGGGGCCGAGCCTCGTCATGCTCGGCGTGCTCGCAACGGCCATGTTCTTCGGCGATTGCATGATCACGCCCGCCATGTCGGTGCTGTCCGCTGTGGAGGGGCTGGCGACGGTGGAGCAGACGTTCGACAGTTTCGTCATCCCCATCGCGGTGACGATCCTGATCGGCCTGTTCTATCTCCAGTCGGTCGGCACGGCGCGGGTCGGCAAGTTGTTCGGCCCGATCATGGTGGTCTATTTCATCACCTTGTCGGTGCTCGGCCTCATTCACGTGATCGCGCAGCCGGAGATCCTGCTGGCGCTCGATCCGCGATGGGCGGTGCGCTTCGCCGCGACGGACGGGACGTTGGCGTTTCTGGCGCTCGGCTCGGTGGTGCTGGCAGTGACGGGGGCGGAAGCGCTGTACGCCGACATGGGGCATTTCGGACGCAAGCCGATCGCCTTTGCCTGGCTGTGGTTCGTCTTCCCTGCGCTGATGCTCAATTACCTGGGGCAGGGCGCGTTGATGCTGGCTGACCCGGCCAGCGCCAAGAACCCGTTCTTCCTGATGGCGCCGGAGGAATGGCGCCTGCCTCTGGTCATCCTCGCCACCATGGCGACCGTGATCGCCAGCCAGGCGGTGATCACCGGCGCTTATTCGGTGGTGCAGCAGGCGGTGCAGCTTGGCCTCATGCCGCGGTTGCGGATCGACCACACCAGCGCGTCGGCGGCCGGGCAGATCTACATTCCGTCGATCAACTGGGCGTTGATGGCGATGGTGCTGCTGCTGATCCTGGGCTTTCAGGAATCGTCGAACCTTGCCGCCGCTTATGGCATCGCGGTGACGGGCACGATGTTCATCTCGACCTGCATGGTGGCGGTGCTGATCCAGCGCGTCTGGCACTGGCCGCTGGCGGCGGTGCTGCCGTTCGTCGCCAGCTTCCTGCTGATCGATGGCCTGTACCTGTCGTCGAACCTGACGAAGGTGCCGGACGGCGGCTGGTTCCCGCTGCTGGTGGCGATCATCGTCTTCATCCTGCTCACCACCTGGGCGACCGGGCGCAAGCTGATGCTGGAGCGGATGCGCGAGGGCGCGATGCCGATCAAGGTGTTCATCGGCTCCGCGGCCAACAGCGCGACCCGGGTGTCAGGGACGGCGGTGTTCATGACCTCAACGCCAGAAGGCGTGCCGCCGGCGCTGCTGCACAATCTGAAGCACAATCGGGTGCTGCACGATCGCGTGATCCTGCTGACGGTGAAGGTGACGGACATGCCGTTCTTCCCGGAGCAGGACCGGTTCAACCATGAGGCGCTGGGCGAGGGCTTCCACCGCGTGATCCTGCGTTACGGCTTCATGGAATCGCCGGATATCCCGGCGGCGCTCAAGTCCTTTGATCGCTGCGGCGGCGAGTTCCGGATGATGGAGACGAGCTTCTTCCTCTCCCGCCAGACGCTGCTGGCCTCCGCGCATCCGGGCATGGCGCTATGGCGCGAGAAGCTGTTCGCGTGGATGCTGCGCAATGCGGAAAGCGCGATGGAGTTCTTCCGCCTGCCGACGAACCGCGTGGTCGAACTCGGGAGCCAGATCGAGATTTGAGCGGCCAGCCTCCGGCTCCGATCATCGTGACCGCCGTGTTCGGGCGGTCCGACCAGGCGTGGTTCGACGATCTGCGGCAACGGCACTTCCCGCCCGAGCGCAACGTGCTGGCCGCGCATCTGACGATGTTCCACCACCTGCCGCCCAGCGCGGCCGACGAGCTGAAATGGCGGCTGGCAGAGGAAACGCGCGGCGTGCCCGCGCCGGCCGCGGCGCTTGCGGGCCCGTTCTCGCTCGGGCGCGGCGTTGCCTATCGCATTGACAGCGCCGGCCTGGAGGCGGTGCGCGCGCGGATTGCCGAGGCGTTTGCCGGCCTGCTGACGCCGCAGGACCAGGCTGGCTGGCGGCCGCATGTGACGGTTCAGAACAAGGTGGAGCCAGCAACGGCAAAGGTGCTGCTGGCGGACCTCAAAGCTGCGTTCCGGCCGCGCCCGCTCATCATCGATGGGCTGGCGACATGGTGGTATCGCGGGGGGCCTTGGGAGCCGCTTTCCCAGCACCGCTTCCGGCGGGATTAGCGCGCAGGCGCATCGGCGCGCCACCCCGGCGAGGGTGCGATCAGGCGTTGCTGTTGTCGGAAAATGGTAGCGGAGGAGGGACTTGAACCCCCGACACGCGGATTATGATTCCGCTGCTCTAACCAGCTGAGCTACTCCGCCCCAAGGGCATTCACCGCGACAATTCCGCCGGGCGAGGCGCGCCTGATAGCAGCGCTTTCGCCCGGGTCAAGCGGGAACGCCAAAGAGATCGTGTTCGTCCGCATCCTCGATCGTGACGCTGACGATATCGCCTTCCGAAAGATGGCCGGCGTCACGCAGGTGCACCTCGCCGTCGATCTCCGGCGCATCGGCATAGGAGCGGCCAGACGCGCCCTCCTCACCGACCGAATCGATGATGACCTGCAGCGTGCGGCCGACCTTCGCCTGAAGCTTGGCAGCGCTGATCGCGGCCGTTCGCTCCATGATGCGGGCGTAGCGTTCTTCCTTCACCTCCTCGGGCACCGGATCGGGCAGGGCGTTGGCGCTGGCGCCTTCCACCGGCTCGAACCGGAACGCGCCGACGCGATCGAGCTGGGCTTCGTCGAGCCAATCGAGGAGATACTCGAAATCGGCCTCCGTCTCGCCCGGAAAGCCAACGACGAAGGTCGAGCGGATCGCGATGTCCGGGCAGACCTCTCGCCAGGCGCGCAGCCGGGCGAGGACCTTTGCGTCATTCGCCGGTCGCTTCATGGCGCGCAGCACATTGGGTGCGGCGTGTTGGAAGGGAATGTCGAGGTAGGGAAGCACCAGCCCCTCGGCCATCAGCGGGATGACCTGATCGACGTGCGGATAGGGGTACACATAGTGGAGCCGCACCCAGGGGGCGATACGGCCCAGCTCCCGGGCGAGATCGGTCATGTGCGCCCGCACCTCGCCGCCGCCCTTCAGCGGATAGGCTGCGTGGCGCAGGTCCAGCCCATAAGCGGACGTGTCCTGGCTGATGACGAGCAGTTCCTTCGTGCCCGCCGCGACCAGCTTCTCCGCCTCGCGCAGGATCGCGTCCGGCCGGCGGCTGACGAGATCACCCCGCAGCGACGGGATGATGCAGAACGAGCAGCGGTGATTGCAGCCTTCGGAAATCTTGAGATAGCTGTAGTGCCGCGGCGTCAGCTTCAGCCCGGCGTCGGGCACCAGATCGATATAGGGCGAAAGGTTCGCGGGCGCGGCCTCGTGCACCGCTTCGACCACCTGTTCATATTCATGAGCGCCGGTGATCGCGAGCACGTTGGGGAAGCGGGCGCGAATCACCTCGGCTTCCTTGCCCATGCAGCCGGTGACAATGACGCGGCCGTTCTCCGCGATCGCCTCGCCGATCGCCTCCAGGCTTTCTTCCTTGGCCGAGTCGAGAAAGCCGCAGGTGTTAACGAGCACGACGTCCGCACCCGCATAATCGGGAGACATGTGATAGCCGTCAGCACGCAGCTGGGTGAGGATGCGCTCACTGTCCACCAGGTTCTTGGGACAGCCGAGCGACACCATGCCCACGCGGGGCGGTGAAGGAAGACGCGTTGCCATGAGTGCGCGCGCACATAGTGCGGGACGAGCCGTTTTGCCATATGCTCGCCGAATCAATCATCTTGCGCTACCCGGTTCGCCTCGCAGGGGCGCGAGGAGTAGCGTGGGGGTGATGCGATGCTGGCGATCGGGCTGATGTCCGGGACGTCACTCGATGGAGTGGACGCGGCGCTGATCGAAACGGACGGCGAGCAATCCGTGCGCTCGATCGCGTTCCGCGGGGAAGCCTATTCGGATGCCGCGCGGGCGCAACTGGCGGCGGCGACGGCGCTGGCGCTGACCTTTGAACGGCCGCGCGCCAACCCCGAAGTGATGGCGGCGGCCGAACTCATCACCCGAACCCATGTGCTGGCCGTGCAGAAGCTGCTGCGCGACGCAGGGCTGCGGGCGGGCGAGGTCGATGTGATCGGCTTTCATGGGCAAACCGTCGCGCACCGGCCGGATCGTCGGTGGACGTGGCAGATCGGCGATGGCCAGGCGCTTGCCGATGCGACGGGTATTCCGACGGTCGCGGATCTGCGCAGCGCTGACGTCGCCGCGGGCGGGCAGGGCGCGCCCCTTCTGCCGGTGTATCATGCCGCGCTGACCGCCGGGCTGGATCGGCCGCTGGCGGTGCTGAACCTCGGCGGCGTGGCCAATATCACCTGGATCGGCAGCGACGGTACATTGCTCGCGTTCGACACCGGCCCGGCCAACGGACTGATCGACAGCTGGGTGGAAGCGGAGACGGGCGCACGGTTTGATGCGGGCGGGGCGCTTGCCGCCGCGGGGCGGGTCGATGAGTCAGTGCTGACCGCGATGCTGGACCACCCTTTCTTCGCCCAGCCGGCGCCCAAGTCCCTGGACCGCAACGACTTCACCATCCAGCCAGCGCGCGGCCTGAGCGCAGCGGACGGCGCCGCGACGCTGACCGCCTTCACCGCCGCGAGCGTCGCCGAGGCGTTTCTGCTGCTGCCAGAGCGGCCGAAACGCCTGCTGGTCGCGGGCGGCGGCCGGCACAACCCAGTCATGCTGCGGATGATTTCGGACAGAATCGGCCTGGATCCGGAGCCGGTGGATGCCCTTGGCTGGAACGGCGACGCGATCGAGGCGGAGGGCTTCGCCTATATGGCCGTGCGGAATCTGAAGGGGCTGCCGATCTCATTCCCGGGCACAACCGGCGTGCCCGGGCCGATGACCGGCGGCGTGCTCCACCAACCGCAAAGCCGCGCCGAGCCGTAAGCTGGCGTTCGCCGCTGCCGCAGGAACGGATCAGCGATCGACGGTGACGGTGGCGGGGTGGTGCCGATCGAGGTGGCGCTTGATTGTCTTCAGGTTGCGGGTGTTGGACCGGAAGAAGAAGTCGGCAGCGTCGCCGACGATGGGGACGAGGCCGAGCAGCGCATCGAAGCCGACGCGCGCGCCCATTCGGGTAAGCTGCAGCTTGCTCATGCCCAGATTGCGCGCCTCCCAGACGATATAGGCGCCCATGGCGGCGGCTACGGCATCGCCGATCACCGGAACGAAGCCGAGCAGCACGTCCAGCCCGACCTTTCGGTTCAGGCCCGGAACGGTGACCATGCCCTCCAGCAGCTGCTCCATCGCCTCCACGCGGCGGCGAATGGAGGCCGGATCACGGCCGAGCGGCAGGCTGGCCATGTAATCGGGCGCTGGACGGAAATCGGCGTTGGTCATTGAGATCAATTGGGGTCGCGGCGAACCCCATTCAACGGGTGCCACGCTCGTTCATTCGGCTGCCAGGTGCGAAGGCGTGGCGCCACCAGCGACCAGCGCAGCGGCCGGGCGATCGGCACGAAGGCGACGTCGTCCGCCAGCAGCCGATCCGCCGCGGCAATCGCGCGCGCGCGTTCGGCCAGGGAAGGGGCGAGGCGGGCAGCCTCGATCGCCTGGGTCGCGGCCTCGCTGCAGGTCTGGCACGCATGGCCGAGATACCAACGGCCGCTGTCGAACGGCGCAACGGCATCGATCAGGCGAAGGTCCGCTTCGTCATCGGGCGCGACCCGGACCGGCCGGATGCCGACGGCGTAAAGGTCCGCGGCGATACGGGCCCAGAGCAGCGTGCCGCCCGCGCCGGCGGGCAAGGCGATCCGGATGGTGGGCGTGTCATTACCCGCCTCCCGCCATGCCGCCACCCGTGCGCGGGCCGTGGCCTGCCTGTCCTGCGCCGCCACCGCCTGCCATGGCGCCTTGGCCGGCGGAGACGCGGAATCAAGCGCAGCGGGCAGCAGATCCTCCGTTGCCTGCCAGCCGGGCGCGAACGCCTGCACCAGAGCGCCGCGATCGATGGCCAGCGCAATCGCCGCCCGGTTCTCCGCCGCTGCGAGGAATCCCTCAGGGCGAGAAACGGCCAGGCCGAACAGCCCCGCTGCCGGATCAAGCCGGACATCGGCATTTTCGATCCCGGCAGCGGCAACAAGCGGCCATTCGGCAATCGTGCCGCCGGTAAACAGATCGGAGCGGCGCGCCGAGAAGCGGGCGATCCCGGCGGCGGGACGTTCCGCGATCAGCAGGACGTCATCCTCCGGCTGCGGCTCTTCCTGCTCGTCGGCGGCGCGATCGGGATCGGGGATCGGCCGCAGCCTGGTGATTTGGCCGCTCTTACCCACGATACGCATCGGGCCGCTGCCGATGCTGCGCCGGGGATGAACGATGGCCATGTCGGGCTGGGCGAAGAGCTTCAGAAGGTCCGGGCGCGGCCGGGACAATTCGATCTGGATCACCTCCGGCGTCATCTCAACGATCGAGTCGAGCGCCGTCAGATAGGGGGACAGCGGATTGCGTGCCCGCTGCTGGAGCCGGCGACGAAGGATCGCAACCACCTCCGCGGCCCGCATCGGGCGACCATCAGCCCAAGGCGTATCACGCAGGCGGAAGATGTAGGTGCGCCCTTCGTCCGTGACGATCCAGCGCGCTGCCACGCCCGGCACGATCTGACCGGCGGCGTCGAACCGGACGAGGCCCTGCGCGACGCTGTCGGTGAGCAGCCGGCGCGCCATGTCGTTATCGTCAATCGGCGCAAGCGACAGTTCGGGTTCCGCGCCATTGGCGCTGACGATCACCGCGCCGACATCCGGCCGGCGTTCGCATCCGGCCGTCGCCACGGCCAGCGCAAGCATGATGGTGCGGACGGCGGGACTCGAACCCGCACGCCCATACGGGCAGAAGATTTTAAGTCTCCGGCGTCTACCGGTTCCGCCACGTCCGCGCATCACGTGCGCCGAAAAGCGGCACGGAAGCGCCGCCGTCAAGCGTTCAGACGTTCAAACGCTGACGCATTTCCTTGCCCGGCTTGAAATAGGGCACGCGCTTCGCCGTGACTTCGACCACCTCGCCGGTGCGCGGGTTGCGGCCGGTGCGTGCGTCGCGCGCCCGAGTCGAGAAGGCGCCGAAGCCACGCAATTCGACGCGGCCGTCCTCCGCCAGGCGCCGGACGATCTCATCGAAGAAGGTGGAAACGATAGCCTCGACCTCGCGCACCGACAGACCAGGGTTGGTCTCTGCCAGATGCTGCACCAGTTCCGATCGGATCATTTGCCCCGCCCTTGAAGTGCCACCGAGCCTACGTGGCGTGTGGCGTTCTTAATACAGGTAAAGTTTGCGCGGAATAGGAGCGACAAGCGATTATCGACCAAAAGAATGGTTTATACCGCAAAAAAGAAGGGCCGGGCGGCTGATGCCACCCGGCCCCACGGCCCAAAGAAGGCCGCAGCAATTACTGCTTGTTCTGACGAGCCTTCAGCGCCTCGCCGAGAATGTCGCCGAGCGACGCGCCCGAGTCGGACGAACCGTACTGCGCCACGGCCTGCTTCTCTTCGGCGATCTGCATTGCCTTGACCGAGAAGGTCGGCTTCTTGGAACGATCGAAGCCGGTGACCATCGCGTCGAACTTCTGGCCGACCTGGAAACGCTCCGGACGCTGCTCGTCACGGTCGCGGCCGAGATCGGTGCGCTTGATGAAGCCGGTCGCGCCATCGTCGCCCGCCTGAACCTCGAGGCCCGCATCGCGGACTTCGAGAACGGTAACGGTGACGACCTGGTTCTTGCCCAGGTTGCCGGCCGAAGCCGCTGCGCCGCCCGCAACCGGGGCACCACGCTCGAGCTGCTTCATGCCGAGGCTGATGCGCTCCTTCTCCGGATCGACGTCAAGCACGATGGCCTGAACCGTCTCGCCCTTGCGATGCAGGTTGAGCGCGTCCTCACCCGAAACACCCCATGCGATGTCGGACATGTGAACCATGCCGTCGACATCGTTGTCGAGGCCGATGAACAGGCCGAACTCGGTGGCGTTCTTGACTTCGCCCTCGACCGTCGTGCCGACCGGATGCTCGGCGGCGAAGCGCTCCCACGGGTTCTGCTGCGCCTGCTTCAGGCCCAGCGAGATGCGACGCTTGTCGGCATCGACCTCGAGCACCACCACGTCGACTTCCTGCGAGGTCGAGACGATCTTGCCCGGGTGGACGTTCTTCTTGGTCCAGGACATTTCGGACACGTGGACGAGGCCCTCGATGCCCGGCTCCAGCTCAACGAACGCACCATATTCGGTGATGTTCGTGACGCGGCCCGACAGCTTCGCGCCGACCGGATACTTCTGGCTGGCGCCATCCCACGGATCGCTCTCGAGCTGCTTCATGCCGAGCGAGATGCGCTGCGTGTCCTTGTTGATGCGGATGATCTGCACCTTCACCGTGTCGCCGATGTTGATCATCTCCGACGGGTGCTGGACGCGCTTGTAGGAGAGGTCGGTGACGTGCAGCAGGCCGTCGATGCCGCCCAGGTCCACGAAGGCGCCGTAGTCGGTGATGTTCTTCACCACGCCGTCGATGATCTGACCCTCGGCCAGGCTCTGGATCAGGCCCGAGCGCTGCTCGGCGCGGGTCTCTTCCAGCACGGCGCGGCGCGAGACGACGATGTTGCCGCGCTTGCGGTCCATCTTCAGGATCTGGAACGGCTGCGGGATATCCATCAGCGGCGTGACGTCACGCACCGGACGGATGTCGACCTGCGAGCCCGGCAGAAAGGCCACGGCGCCGTTCAGGTCGACGGTGAAGCCGCCCTTCACGCGGCCGAAGATCACGCCCTCGACGCGCGCGGTCTTGGCGAATTCGGTCTCCAGCTTGTCCCATGCGGCTTCGCGGCGTGCGCGGTCGCGCGACAGCATCGCTTCGCCATGCATGTTTTCCACGCGGTCGACATAGACTTCGACTTCGTCACCGATCTTGAGATCGGCCTTCTGACCCGGCGCCGGCGCGAATTCGCGCAGCGGCACGCGGCCTTCGCTCTTCAGGCCGACGTCAATGACGGCGAGGTCATTCTCGATGCCGGTGACGGTGCCGAGCACCACGCGGCCCTCGAAGCTGTCGGCGCCGCCGAACATGTCATCGAGCATTGCCGCGAAATCGTCACGCGTGGGATTTGGCTGTGTGGCCATAAAAATGGTTTGTCCTAATCAGTTCGTTTCCGGCCAAGCGGTTGGTTCCGCTGGTCTTGGCCTTCACCGCCGCGCCGGCCGCACGCCGGAGCAGCATCCAGACAGAAAGGGGAGCGAGGGCTTCGATGCGCTTACGCGAAAAGGGCGCGCGAGACGCCGCTCCGCACCATGCCTCCGCGAGCCCCAGCCCGCCGGACGGCGCGCCTTACTGCAAAGCGGCGTCTGGAGCAAGGTACACAGGCGTTCCCCAAGGGGCATAGGCCATTCCGGTGCACGGGCGGGGAAATGCGCCCCCGTCAGTCCCGCGGGCGGCGCGACTCGACAAGGCTGATCGCCTTGTCGATCGACGCTTCGATCGACAGGAAGCTCGTATCCAGCAGCGCCGCATCAGGGGCGAGCACGAGCGGCGCGGTGGAGCGCGAACTGTCGCGCTGATCCCGGGCACGGATGTCGGCCAGCACCTGATCGAAGGTGGCGGTGGAGCCGCGCGCCTGCAGTTCGGCGTGGCGGCGGCGCGCCCGGATCGTCGGCGTGGCGCGGACAAAGAGCTTGGCGTCAGCGTCGGGTGCTATCACTGTGCCGATGTCGCGCCCGTCCAGAACGGCGCCGCCCTCCTGATGGGCAAAGCGCTTCTGCCTCTGGAGCAGCGCCGCTCGGACAAGGGGATGGGCCGAGACGATCGAGGCAAGCTTGCCGATCTCATCCTCGCGCAGCACCGGATCGGCGAGCGTCAGTTCGTCAAAGTCGCAGGCGGCCACCGCATCCGCCTCTCGCGTGGGGTCAAGGTCGAGCCGCTTCACCGTGGCGGCGACGGCGCGGTACAGCAGCCCGGTGTCGAGGTGGGGCAGGTTATAGTGTCTGGCCAGCGCTCGGGCGACCGTTCCCTTGCCGGAGGCGGCGGGGCCATCAACCGCGATGATCATGCGATCGCGTCCTGACGCGCGAGCCAGCCGCGCAGCAGGGCGATGGTTTCCGCCGGGCGATCGTTGAACAGGCCGTGCGCGGCGCCTGGCGCGACGGCGAACTCGGCGCCGGGCACGCGGGCGGCAAAGGCGCCGGTGGTGACGGGTCGCGCCTCATCATACTGGCCACACAGGAACAAGGTACGCTTTCCTTCCAGCTTCGCGAGCAACGGCTCGCCATCATAATCCTTCAGCGAGCCGGAGGAGACGAATTCGCTCGCCCCCCACATCGCCTGGTACATGTCGCGATTGCCGCTGACGCCTTGGCTATAGGCGGCGACATCCGCGGCGGCGGGCAGGCGCCGGTTGAACGCGGCATAGAAGGCGCGGGTCGGCGCGTCGCATGTCACGGGCGGCTGGGCGAGGGTGAGCGCGCCGCATCGCTCAAGCTCCTGCCGGATCGCGGGCGGAAGGTCGCCGATCAGCGCCGTGGCATCGGCCAGCCAGCTTCGCGTCGAGACCAGCGGGCTGGCGAGGGCGAGCCCGGCGAGCGCGGCGGGGCGGCGGGCGCCATATTCCAGCGCGATCGTGCCGCCCCAGCTGGCGCCCAGCACATGCCAGCGTGCGACGCCCAGCCCGGAGCGGATCGCCTCCAGCTCATCGACGAAGCGCGGAATGCGCCAGTTCGCGCGATTGCCCGGGCGATCGGAGCGGCCGGTATCGAGCTGATCGTACAGGATAACCGCGCGCTCGTCGGCGAGTGGCAGCGCCTCCAGGAAGCTGGCATGCGTGCCGCCGGGGCCCCCATGGATCATCACGATCGGCGCGCGCGGTCCGGCGAGATCGCCATTCACCCGCACATAGACCCGGCCGCCGCCAGGCACCGACACCATCAGTTCGCGTGCGGGCGGGGCGAGCGTGCGGGCCGGCGTGCGAGCGGGCGGGCGGGCGAAAGCCGGCACGGCGAGCAGGCTGGCGCCCGCACCGGCAATCAGCGATCGGCGATCGATCAGCCCCAAGTAGCGCGTCCCCCCAGCGTATCGAGCAGGTCGAAGAAGCCGGGAAAGCTCGTCGCGACCGGGCTCGCATCATCAATGGTGATAGCGGCGCGGGCGTGAAGTCCAGCGATCGCCATGCTCATTGCGATACGATGATCGAGTTTCGAGGCGACCTGCGCGCCGCCGGCGATCGGCTCCCCGCCGCTGCCGGTGATCGTCAGCCCGTCCTCATGCTCCTCACAAGGCACGCCATTCGCTTCCAGCGCTGCCTTCATGACGGCGATACGGTCCGATTCCTTGACTCGCAATTCGTCGGCGCCGCGCGCGATCGTGCGTCCCTCGGCAAGAGCGGCGGCGACGAACAGCGCGGGATATTCGTCGATCATGGCGGGCGCGAGATCGTGCGGCACTTCGATGCCGCGCAGGGATGCGTGACGCACCCGCAGGTCGGCGACCGGTTCGCCGCCGACCACACGCGCATCAAGCTCCGCGATGTCAGCGCCCATCAGGCGCAGCGCCGTCACCAACCCCGCGCGCGTCGCGTTTAGCCCGACATTCTCGATCACCACGTCGCTGCCCGGCACGATGCTGGCGGCGACCATCCAGAAGGCGGCGGAGGAGGGATCGCCCGGTACGACGATCGACTGGGGCTTCAATTCGGCCTCGCCGACGATCCGGCTCGGCATGAGGCTGTTCCTGCTTTCGATGGTGCGGAAGAGCGAATTGCAGGATGCGGTCTGGGATGAGGTTGATTTCGAGAATGCCGTCTGGTCCATCCCGAAAGAGCGCATGAAGCGCTCGAAGCCACACAACGTCTATCTGTCGCAGCAGATGCTGGACATCTTCATCGCGCTCAAGACCTGCGCCGGTAACTCGAAATATGTCCTTCCCTCCCGCTATGATGCCGACGCGCCGATGTCGCGGGCGACGTTCAACCGGATCACGACGGCGGTGGTGGAGCGGGCCAAGAAGGAGGGGCTGCCGTTAGCGCCCTTTACGGTCCACGATCTCCGACGAACGGGCTCGACCTTGCTGAATGAGTTGGGCTTCAACAGCGACTGGATCGAGAAGTGTCTCGCGCACGAAGACGGGCGCTCTTCGCGGGGCATCTACAACAAGGCTGAATATGAACATCAGCGCCGGCACATGATGCAGGAATGGTCCAATCTGGTGGACGCCTGGGTCGCGGGTCAGAAATACACCCCGACGCTCTATCCGCCGACAATGGAGCTGGTCACGCCCGAGCCGAATGTTTGATGGGGCGGGTCTTGCGAAGCTGGACATCGGGAATGGGCGCGCGTTTCACAGCCTTGGCGCGTGACGCGCGACGCCGTTCATCCAGCCAGGTCTCGACCTCGGCCAGATCCCAGACCACGCAGCGGGAGGTGAGATAGAAGCGCTGCGGAAATTCGCCGCGTTGCTCCATGTCGTAGATGGTCGTGTCGGCTAACGGGACGATTTGGCGAAGCTCATGGCGCCGTATGGTCCGTGTCACGGCGGGCGGTTCCTGTTGTTTCATCTGAAGACTCCTTCAGCCATCGTGTCCCGGTAGATAGAAGTCGATAGACGACGGCGAAGGAAGGCCCGGATTGCGGGGCGTAGAACTGCGTCGCGCTCTGGCGTGCATATCGGACAAGACGCAGTCGACGTCGCGTCCGACCAGGTCTGCGGTTCGGTTCACTTCTGTGATCGTCGATACCGTCCCTTCCGGCGTGAGCCGACGTAGCATATGAGACCTGCCGCCTTGAGCGCGGCGATGTCCCGTCGCGCGGTTTTCAGGCTGACCCCCCACACCGCCGCGATCTCCCGGGCGTCACTTCGACCTCCTTCGACTCGGTCGAGAAACCAGTGCTGCCGCTCGTTCAGTTCGGCTCGATCAGGGACATTTATAGGGTCGCGTTCAGGGACACGTTTAGGGTCACTTTTCCGCGCGCCCGTTGCCGCCCGCCCACCGGCGGCTTCCCCGGCCGTATAGGCTTCACGGGCTCTGGCCAAGGAAATGCGGTCCACCGGGCCGGTCATCGGGATAGCCGCCGGACCATCGACCAGGCCGAGAACGAAGGCCCTGATGACCGGGGACGAGACCACAAGCCGCAGGAAATGCACGCTGTCAGGTCCGTGCTGCCCTGAGAGCCAATGCTTGACGGTTCGCTCGCTCGCATCCGTCTGGCGCATGAGCTGCTTGATCGCGCGGCGGCTGTCGCCATGCTCTTTGCGCAGCAGCTCGGCGATGGCCCGCGCATAGGTTTCGCGTCCGCCAAGCACGCCTGTCCATTGGGGAAATTTCCTGCCCGTTTTCGGCAACATCTTCCGTTTTCTCCGCAGCTAAACTGTTTCCGTGCGGAGTGGCGGCAGAGGCCCGTCATGCGCTGCGGCGGTAGGTCGCCCGGACCGCCGCAGGCAAGTTCGCGAGGGCGTAGGAATGAGCCGGAGACGTTACGATGATGATCGGCCAGGACAGCCCGAACGTCCTCTTCGGGCTGCCGAATACGTCCGCATGTCGACGGATCATCAGAAGTATTCGACGGAAAACCAATCCGACGCGATCCAGCAATATGCCGAAGCGCGCGGAATCGAGATCGTCAAAACCTATGCCGATGCGGGCAAGAGCGGCCTCAAGATCGAGGGTCGCGATGCGCTGAGGCAGCTCATTGAGGACGTGCAGTCCGGAAGCGCCGATTTCGACCTGGTGCTTGTCTATGACGTCAGCCGCTGGGGCCGCTTTCAGGATGCCGACGAGAGCGCCTATTACGAATATATCTGCCGACGCGCCGGCATTGCCGTGGAGTATTGCGCCGAGCAATTCGACAATGACGGCAGTCCGATCTCGACCATCGTCAAAGGCGTCAAGCGCGCGATGGCCGGCGAATATAGCCGCGAGCTGTCAACCAAGGTGTTCGCCGGTCAGGGGCGGCTTATCGAGAAGGGCTACCGCCAGGGCGGACCTGCGGGCTTCGGCCTGCGCCGGACCCTGATCGACGAGCATGGCGTCATCAAGGGGCATCTTGGCCGGGGCGAGCACAAGAGCATCCAGACCGATCGGGTGATCCTGACCCTCGGCCCGGAGGAGGAAGTCGCGCTGGTGCGCGACATCTATCAGGCTTTCGTCCACCAGGGATACAGCGAGCGGGACATTGCCGCTGATCTCAACGCGCGGGGCGTGCCCACCGATCTCGGCCGGCCCTGGACCAGAGGGACGGTCCATCAGATTTTGATCAACGAGAAGTATGTCGGCGACAACGTCTGGAACCGGCGCTCCTTCAAGCTGAAGAAAAAGCGCGTCCAGAACGACCCCGAGATGTGGATCAGGTCGCAGGATGCCTTTGCGGCTGTCGTCCAACGCGAACTGTTCGAGGCGGCCAAAACAATCATCAGCGCGCGCTCCTTTCGCCTGAGCGACGAGGAGATGCTGAAATCGCTGAGGGACCTCTACCAGCAGAAGGGGCTGCTATCCGGCCTGGTCATCGACGAATGCGACGGGATGCCATCGAGCAGCGCCTACAGCTCCCGCTTTGGCAGCCTGCTTCGGGCCTACAACCTTGTCGGCTTCACGCCGGATCGCGATTACCGCTATGTCGAAATCAACCGCGAACTGCGCAAGCTTCATCCCGATATTCTCCGTGAGTTGCTCGACGGATTGCGGGCGACCGGAAGCGACGCCTGGCAGGATGTCCAGACCGACCGGGTGATCGTCAACGGCGAGTTCAGCCTCTCAGTTGTAATCGCCCGGTGCATCGAGCTGCCGACCGGGCTGCTGCGTTGGAACCTGCGCTTCGACACCTCGCTCTCGCCCGACATCACCGTCGTCGTGCGGATGGACAGCGCCAATCGCGCCCCGCTCGATTACTACCTGTTCCCGTGCATCGACATGCTCTCCGAAAAGTTGCGGCTCGGAGAGGACAATGCTCTCGGGCTCGACGCCTACCGCTTCGACGGCCTCGATCTTCTCTACGACATCGCGGTGCCGATACCGCTGCGGGAGGCTGCCTGATGCCCGCCGTTCGGCCAACCAAGATCGAAATGATCCCCATCTCGCGGATCACGGTGCTGAACCCGCGTGCGCGCAACAAGCGCCAGCATCGGGAGATCGTGAACAATATCGAGGCGATCGGCCTGAAGCGGCCGATCACGGTCAGCCGCCGGGACGGCGCCGGGGGACCGCGCTACGATCTCGTCTGCGGCGAAGGCCGGCTGGAAGCCTTCCAGATGCTGGGCCAGACCGAGATTCCCGCCGTGGTGATCGAGGCCAGCGAGAGCGAATGCCTCGTGATGAGCCTGGTCGAAAACATCGCGCGGCGCATCCCGCGCCCCATCGACCTTATGAAGGAGATCGGCGCTCTGCGCTCTCGGGGCTACAGCGATGCCGAGATCGCCGAGAAGATCGGCGTCGGGGCGTCCTGGGTGAATATGATCGCTTCGCTTCTCGAGCGCGGCGAAGAACGGCTCGTCGCGGCGGTCGAAACCGGGCTTATCCCGATTACGCTGGCGATGGAGATTTCCAAGGCCGAGACGGAGGAGGCGCAGAATCTGCTCCTCGACGCCTATGAGACCGGTAAGCTGAGGGGCAAGAAGCTGGCCGCTGTCCGCCGCCTGCTGGAAATGCGTATGCAAAGCCAGCGCCGGGGAAGCTTACCGGCGGGACGCCTGGGCCGGAAAGCCAGCAGCAAGAGAATGACGGCTGCCGATCTTATGCAGGTCTATCAGCGAGAGGCGGAAAAGCAGCGGCTGCTCGTCAAGAAGTCCGATTTCACCCAGACCCGTTTGCTGTTCGTCGTCGAGGCCCTGAAAGACCTGCTCGCCGATGACGGCTTCGTCAACCTGTTGAGGGCGGAGGGGCTTGCCACCATGCCGCGGGCGCTGACGGTCCGCGTATCAGGAGACGAGCATGGCTGACAGTATGAAAGGCCGGGACGACGGCCAGATCCATCTCGCCTTCGACCGCGACTTTCTAACCGTCCCGGTCGCATCGATCGTTCCGCTCAAGACGCTGCCGGACGGCGCCCGAGCGAGCCGGTCCTATGCTCAGGTGCTCTCCTCGATCAAGGCGATCGGCCTGATCGAAGCGCCCGTCGTGATGGCTGACCCGAAAAAGCCCGGAATCTGGTTTCTGCTTGATGGCCATCTGCGGCTTGAGGCGCTGAAGGAGCTCGGCATTGCCGAGGTGGAGTGCCTGCTCGCCGCTGACGACGACACCTACACCTATAACAAGCGCGTCAACCGCATTCCGCCGATCCAAGAACATCGGATGATCGCGCGCGCGATGGACCGGGGCGTGCCATCGGCCGACATCGCGGCCGCCTTGAACCTCCAGGTCGAGTCCGTGCTGCGCCGGTTTCGGCTGCTGGAAGGTATCAGCCCCGAGGCGGCCGAGATGCTCAAGGACACGCCCTGTTCGATGAAAGTGTTCGACATTCTGCGCCAGATGACGTCGGTCAGGCAGATCGAAGCCGCGGATCTGATGATCGGTCAGAACAATTTCACGGTCTTGTTCGCGCGCGCGTTGCGCGCAGCGACATCCGAAAATCAGCTCGCCACAACCCGTAAAGGTAAGGGTGGCGGCAAGCCAACGCCTTCGGGCCAGCAGATCGCCCGCATGGAGCGCGAGCTGGCCACGCTCCAGACCCAGGTGAAATCGGTCGAGGAAACCTACGGTATCGACAATCTGCATCTGACCGTCGCGCGCGGCTATATCGCCAAGCTGCTGGCGAATAGCCGGGTGGTGCGTTGGCTGACGACCCACCAGCAGGACTATCTCGGCGAGTTTCAGAAGATCGCCGGGATCGACACGCTGGGTTCCGTCGCAGAGCCGCCGGCGGGCTGAAAGGACTTGGGGACCCGGACCCGATAAGCGCGGGGACCATGGGAGACGCCGCACTTTGGGGCGGATCGAGCATGGCGGTGGGAATGGCGGCGAACCCGCAGGAAGCCCACCAGGCCGGTCGTCATATGATCCGGCCGCATGAGGGGCTGCTTGCTCCGCATGAACAGGGCGGGCGTGCTGGGGGCGCCGACCGGCACGCCCGCTATTCTTCGAGGTTCTTCCGCCTTGAGAATGCGGACAGATCGAGGGTCAACGCCCGTAGCGACCGTGTCGTTTCCAGGTCGTGATGCGTCAAGAGATCGACCAGATCTTCCTGGTCCGGCTGCCCCAGGGCAAGGCGATAGAGCAGCCTCTGCGTCCTCAACTTCGCAAAGCGATCAATGTCGCGACTTTGGGGAAGCGCGAACAAATGTCGCTTTAGATCCGCGCCTTCCATCGCCCACCACGGGCTGAGGCCGGTTTTGTCATCCGCGAACACCGTGTCGGCGTCGCGTGCGATGATGTCCCACGGCGACGCTGATTGGCCGCGTGCCTGCGCCAAGGCCTGTTCGCCTAGTTTTCGGGCGAGCGGTTGTCGGACAGTCAGCCCGCCGAAGCGCTGAATGCGACCTTCTCGTTGCTCCAGGTCAACAGGGCTGGAACAAAGGTCCCAGTGGCCGAGCCTGTCGCACCAGCTATGGAAGTCGAGACCTTCCTGTCCGACCGAGGTCGTCGCCAGGACATGGGGCCAGAACGGCGTATTGAACGCGCTGCGGATTTCCTCGGAGCGCGCTGGCGGCGGTTCATCGACGTCATGGTCATGCCGATGCGTCTCGGTCTCGGTGCCGCCAAACGGCACCGCGGCATGACAGCGGATACGGATCTTGTCCTTTTTCTTCGCGCCCTTGAATCCGAAGGTGCCGACGTTCGCTGCGAGCGCCGCCGATAGATCCTCGATGAGCCCATCAGGGTTGACCTTGGATTTGCGCAGCCAGAAATGTTCGTCGAGGACGGCTTCCAGGCAGCCGTCGATGCACGCATTCTGATATTTCTGCGTGGCGTCCTCGCCGGGCAAGACCGACCAGAAAACGGGGCGATCCAGATAGGTGCGCAGCCGCGTCCAGCAGAAGCGCACAAGCCGCGCGAAATGCTGCTCCTGGAAATCGAATAGGTCCGGCAGGTGGCGAAAAAGTGCCCGGCCCGTCACCACGCCGGGGGCGGCGAGCGCCATATCCACCAGGGCGTCCAGCTCCCATTGGCTTAGCCAGGTGATCGGCTCGGCCTCCTGGCGCTGTTTGAGCAAGGTTTGAAGCGTTGCATCCTTCGGGGCGACCCGCCCCCAGTTCTTCTGGACCGCCGCGAACTCCCGAGCCAGCGGCGCCTTCTGTGCGCGCTCGATGGCCGCGAGGATCGCCCAGGCCGGCCTGCGCCGTCGGTTGCTGCGCGCATTTGGAGCTTCCGGCGCGATGGACGGGGGGAGTGCCCGAACAATCTGCTGCCGCGCCCTGGCCTTGATCTGCTTCATCGCCGCTTTTCCCTTCACATCGAGGGGATCGACAGCGCGGATCAGGAAGGGGCTCGGATGAAACAGGGCGAGCGTGGGGCCTTGGTTCGGCTTCGGATTAAGGTGGCGCTTCTTCCACGCGGCGGCGTAGGGAAGATTGCTTTTCGCCACGCATTTGCGTTCGACCTCAAGGCTAACAAGGGCCGCCAGGCTTTGGGGCGTGGCCCTGAACCGGCTGAAGATCAGCATCTTGGGCGATTGCGTCACCTTCGCCCACGGGCCGGACGGCGCCCACCAGGTCAGCGAGGGCAACACCCATGGGAGGGCAAGGGCCTCTGTCGGCACGAGGCTGTTGAGGGCGCGGAGCTTGGCGCTTCCCCAGCCATCTTTCGGCGGCTTGAAGCAATTGGTGACTCCGAGCCGGGGGACGCTGCGCGTGGCCGGAAAATCTACGTCGCGAGAGATCTGGTATCGGTCCCCCAACGCCTGCGCGGGGAGAGGCACCGAAAGCCAGTAGGCGATCGCGCTGCCTGCGAGCTTGGGCGACACATGGTCGGTGAAATGGCGATAGACGTCGAGATCGTGGGGCTCGATCTTTACGGACGGCGGCGCAGGCTCTCCGGCATGGTCGGAAACCGGACGCTCTGTCCGCGACATAAGCGGTGTGAGAAGCGCTTCGAGAAGATGCTTGAGCGCCTGCGCCTCTTCGATCACCGTCTGCCGGCTATCTGGCGGCAGGTGGCCGATCAAATGCAGAAGATCGCCAAAACGACGGAACTGGGTTTCGGCCTTTTTGCGTACAGCCGACCCGCCCAGAAATTCGATAATCTCGAAAAATTCGACGTGAGGAGCAGACCCAGCGCCGTTTTCCCACCGCTCGGCGTAGAAACGGTAGGGCGTGGCGGACAGGAGGAGAATCGGCGGCGGTGCCCCTTCATCCTTTCCTGCCAGCAGTTGAAGCGCCAAGGGATTATCGGCGCCTGCGTTGAGCAGCTCGCGATAGCATTGGAACTCGTCGAAAATCACGAGGTCGGGCGGCGCGGAATCCAAGGCGGCTTGAGCGAGCGCCTTCCGCATCCGGCCCAAGCTCTGGCCATGCTTGCTCGTATCGATCGCGTGCAGAATGTTTTCGCGGGCCGGCCTGCCAAATTCCGCGCGTAACGCTCGGCCATAGGCCGCCTTGAAGACGGCGGAGACATTGTCGAACCTGGCCTGAGCTTCCTCGTACGCCCATGGCCAGCCGGACGTTGCGCCATATTCGATATAGCCTTCAGGAAAGGCTGCGGTTAGGCCGGGGTATAGGTCGTCCAACAGGAGCTTGATAAACGCGCGTTCGACAGCCTTTCCGCCGTAGAGGCGCTGCGAGCTGGAGAATGATGTGGTGGGTGTAAAGGCGTAGAGCCGCAGCTTTCCCTTGCGCTTTTCCTCGAACGGAATGAGCCCGACGCGGTCGATGGTGGAGAGCGCTTCCTTGGCGTCGTCCTTGTCGAGGAACCGCAGCAGCTCGACCTTGTTCTGATCCGCGACTTTGAGCCCGCTCGTAATATAATAGACCGTGAACTTACGCGCTTTGCTCGCCAAGGCCGCGAGCGTGTCTCGGGCGACGACGGTTTTTCCGAGGCCGACTTCGTCCGCGACAAGAAACCGGCGCAGCGGGTTGCCTCCCGACAGGGCGGCAGTTGCAGCCTTGACCGTCGCGGCCTGGAAGGGTTTCGATCTTGCGCTCATGAGACAAGCTGGGTCCGCGCAATGGCCCAGATCTGAGCGAGTTCGTTTAGGTCAGCCCTCTCCTTGTCGCTCAGGTTTTCGCCGTGGGCGAGAAGCGCATCCACATAGCGCGCAAAATGGCGATCGACCCGGCCGAAGGCTTTGCGATCGCGTGCCCAAGCCGTGAGAATATCCTCCAACGTCAGGCGGTCATAACCCAGGCCTTGGGCGCGGTTGCCCCGCGATCCGGCATCTTCATCCCATGCGCCGCCACCGACCGGAAGTGTGTCGCCGCCGAGCATCGCACGCATCCAGTCATGAAATGCGCGAAGCCCCATGTGGCTGGCCAGCGCGGCTAGATCCCGCTGCTCTTCGAGAGGCGGATCGACGGTGACTCGCTGCATCCATCGCAAATCCCCGTCTGGGCCGCTTATCCTCACCTGAATGAAGGCAGACTGAAGCGACAGGGGGATCGGTCCAAGACCGAGGCGGACGGCGTCGGCCGGCCAAGGCAGCAGGTCGCCATTTGCCGATCCGGCGTGCAGCACATGGTCAGGGTAGGCAAGCGAAGGAACCGCCCGCGCATCGATCGAGAAACATTCCCCGTCACGGTGTAGAACCGGGTCCCAGGAGGCCATGAGCGCCTTGCGCGACTCTTCCAGGGCATCGGCTGCACTCATGCCGCCCAGGTCCGTGGCGGCGAGTTCCTCTATGGTGACAGGCGTCGCTTTACCGACAAGGAACGCCAGGCCGGACGTGAACGCTTCGCCCGCCTCGAGTTCGACCATGATTTCCGAATTGCGCCCCGACCATGCCCTTTCGGTCGCATTGGCGCTTCCGACCCGCAAGATGGTGTTCTCGCCCGAGTGGAAGCAGAACATCTTTGCATGGAGAGCAAGGGGCGCCGGCTCCACATCATCGTCGGCCGCGGGTTCGCTGCCGGGCAGAGTGAGCGCGGATTCGTCAGCGAGCACGTCCGGCGCCGCATAGGCCAGGATTTTCGAGAAGCCGGTCAGCGACGTCCTGGACCGGCTGGCTATATCGGCGAGAGCCGGCATCGACGAGATCAGCGTTCTGGAGCCGGCCGCGCCCCAGTTGCCGGCCTTTTTCAGAAAGTCGGGCGACAAGAACGGGCTGATGATCGTTATGCCGTCGACCGCGCCGGGTGGCGGTTCCGCGGGCAGGGGAACGCCTTGGTCCAGCCCATTGAGGAGGCGGCGCAAGCGGAACCCGTCTGGCGCATCCCACCAGATCGCCTCCAGCTGCTCCGAGATGTCATCGGCATCCTCGCGCGATGCACAGCGTGCGAGAGCGCCCCCGAGCGCGCCGACACCAGGGAGCCGAACCCGTCCCTTCGCGCGCTTTTCGCTGCCGTCCAGCAAAATGCCCGCGTCGAGATCCTGAGAGCGGGTGAGGTTCCGGCTGCCAATCCAGAGCTTCCAGCGCGTTTCCCCTTTGGGGCAGTTATAGGCGACCAGGGCAATCTTCGGATGCCAGCTGCGCTCTCGCTCATCGTAGGGCTGCTCGACGATGAACTGATCGAGGATGCCCGCGATACGGGGGAGCGCCACCGGGCGCGCGATCCGCCCGCGCTGGATGATGATCCTGACGTGACCGCGCAGCCTGTCGATCGCATCGGCAAAATCGACCGCCGTTCCGCTGCCCTTGTCATTGTTGCGACCAATCAGGGCGAGCAACGCCGCGGCGACCGCAGACAGGTCGACCGAGTAGGTCGCGAACAATGCGAGCTTGACCGTCTCCAATCGCCCAGGCCGCAGCTCGTCGAGGTAGGGCTGGCCGTGCCAAGCTTGCCGATCGCTCATGCGACGTCTTCCAGATCGCGCAGGAGCCGCTTCACATTTCCCCAGCGATAATGGAGCGGCTCGGCGCGACCATGGCGCTCGCCTTGCCATTCCATGCGCCGGTCGACGCCGAACTGATTGCTGGCGAGACGCGCGCGATCATCCTTCCTGCTGACCTCCGCCCGCGCGTACACGTCGAGCAACGGCATCGGATCCTTGCCATTCGCCCGAACCCAGGCCGAAGTCTCTTTCAGCACGCCTTCAACTGCGGGCGGGAGGTGGCCGATTTCGGCGAGAAACAGGTTCATATCCAGCCGGGCGGCCAGCCCGCCCCATCGCTCGAGCGCGTCCTTCAGCTCGGCGCGATGCAAATTTGGCTGCGGTCGCTTGTCGCGCGTTTCCTTGAGTGTCTCGACCTGGGCCGCATAAATCGCCCTGCCAATTGCCGACAGCGCCGCCGCCTGGCCGGCCCGCTTCAACATGGCGGCTTCTTTGCCGGCGAGCGCGAGAATTTCGCCGTCCCAGCAGTGATCCGCCTCGTCGAGCGGCTTTCCGACCAGTTTCGACAAGAGCGACGGCTCGCCCGGATCGGTCGGCGAGCGAACGGCGCGTAGCTTGGTCGCGAGATAGATCTGCTCCGGCGGTGAAAGGTCGAGCGTCAATTTTCCTCCGCCATCCCAGTCGCCGGGGGCATCGATCAACCCCGAGATCGGCCAAGCCACCGTCTCGAAGGGTTTCCCGTCATCGTCATGGAGGGCGCGCTTGCTGGATGACACCAGGAGCTTCGCCATATCCGGGCGGCTCCACGGCCGACCATCAGGGCGGACACCGATCAGGCCCCACTTGGCGAGGGCCGTCCAATAGACATAGGCTGGCGGTTGGCTGATCACGCGGGGGAAGACGTCCCCGCCGATCACGCCATCTTTCTCGCCGCCCACGCCATCGACATATTTGAGACGGCCGGTCAGCTCGTGCTCGAGATCGGAAAAGGCTTGGCCGAAATCCTTAGGGACAGGGCGTTTCGTCCGCAGGCTTTGGTAAAGCCAGGGGATGAGAAGCGCGTAGCGCAGCCGTGTGTGCAGAACCGATGTGCCGGGGAAGAAGTGATCGGCATAGCGCTGGTGGACGATGAGGAACCCGACCTCATCGCGCACGCCGGCTGCACCGCCGAACATCATCTGTTCAGCCTGGCCCAACGCCTTGCGCGACAAAAAGGTGAACCCAAAAGATGACACGAAGCCTGCCCCCACGGCGTGGTAAAATTTACATCTCAGGAAAATTGCCGATGCCCTACGGCATCATCCACTACCAATAACTTTCAACCTCATGGCGCGGGTTTCGAGCAAATAGGTTTCGACCCCGGCAAGCAGATGCAAGCCTTCTTCACCGATTGCTTGTCGCGATAGCCCAGGCTGCACGATGCGGACGTCGAACTCGAAGCGGTGATCTTGCCACCCGACCTTGAGCTTCTTGATCGCTGCGGCCGAGCCTTGCTCAATCCGAGAACTGAGACCCCGGTCCCGGCGCATCTTTTCGCGCCTCAGCATGTGTTGAAGCATGCGGCCGGGCCGGTCGCGCCACCGAGCGGATTTCTGAGCCTGGCCGCAAACCTCATAGAGGTCGCCCAGGCGCGCACCTGGCGTATCCGTCCCCGAATACTTGCAATGATACAGGGTCATGGAAACGACGCTGTCGGTTATGCGCAGCGCCACGACATCGGCGATCTCGCCTTTGCCATCATCGTCGAAGATCACATCATAGGGATCGGGGTCGGCCAACAGCGTCTCGATGACGAGACGCTGGACGGAGTCTGCGCGCTTATTCGTACCTTGCGACTCGACGCGGATATTGGCCTTCGACCAATCCCAGGCTTCGATCTTGTCGGACGGGTAGGGCTCGATCGTCTCGCCTTCGGGCAGGGTGTAGAGGTGGCTGTAGATGAGCAACGAGCCATCGCCGAAGTCGATCTGAGGCGAATCCTCGCCGAAGGACTCCGAAAGTGTCTGCACCTTGCTGCCAATCTTGATCGTCGCCTTGGCGCCGGCGCGCTGAGGGTAGCGGGCATGCCCGTCGCTGAAGACGATCTCGAACTCGGCCGCGTGCTCATCGCTCCGCACGGCGAAGCGCAGCGGTCCGGAACGAGCGTTATCAAGCAACTCGATATCGCATTCCGCGAAGGTTACGGGCTCATCGCCGAACGAGATTTCGATCCGCTCCTCGAACTGGGTGATCAGAGATTCAGGCCAATGGATCGCCACCGGCGGAACAGCCGGGCGCTGGCTGATCTGGTGGGGGCGCATCGCGCTCTTGAAGACGCCGTCGGTCGTGATGCTGGGATCGTTCACCGTGCGGCCGACATCCTGGCACCAATCCACCCAGTCGGTCAGGTCATGGACCTTGGCGCTGGACCAGAACTTGCCCTTGGCCGAGCATCCGCGCGAGGCCGGCACGCCGTCGAGGAAGCCGGTGGCGAAGATGTTGTTCTTGATCCGCGACTGGGATTTTGCGCTGTCGAGGCCGTCGGCGACGTCCACGCCCATGTACATGGAATAGCGGACGCCGCGCCCTTGATGGTGGGTGAGGCCGAGGTTGCGCAGGATCAGCCGCTTGAACCCGTGGAGGCTGCGGAACACTTCCTCGCCTTCCACGCGGCGGGTCGTATCGCCGCAAACCGCCTTTGCCAGGCGGTCGAACGGCCCCTTGGCGGAACTGCTGATGTAGAGCAGGCCGCTGGCCTGATCCCAGTGGAGCATGTGCAGATCCCAGGTGACGTTCACCGCCTGCTGCGCCGAGGTCCAGCGCGCCTGTTCCTCCGCGCGCGTCACGAAGATCGCGACCCGTTGATGCGGGTTCAGCTTCATGCCGAGATAGACGCCGGGATTGTAGAGTTCCTCCGCCCGGAACGGATCCCAAGCATCACAAGACGTCCGGTAGAGCACCGCGTTCATTTTCGGTTCGAGGGTCTGGAGCGGAATGTCGCTCAGATCCCCGGAAAAGCCCTTGAACATCTCGGCGCGGCGGACCTGGCGTTCGATCTTGGCCGAACTGAGCGCCTCTACCAGCGCGTTCCAGTCGGCGTCCTCGGCGTAGAGCTTGGCCAGCGCGCGATCGACATCGTCGATGCCGGTATTGGCGATCACCGTCGCATCGCCCAGGGTCGGATCCTGGCGGGTGAAGCGGCCGACGAACTGGATCGTCACCGCCACGCTCTTGTGATGATCGTGCAATGCAGCGATCTTCAGCTCGGGCAGGTCAAAGCCCTCGCCGAGCATGTCGACACATACGATGATCCGGCTCTCGAAGCGGCGTAGCGCTGCCAGATTTTCGCGCCGTTCCTTCAGCGATTGCTGGCTGTGGACGATGACTGGCCGATAGTCCGGATAGGCCGCCGCATAGAGGCTATGCAGGTGCTTGGCGCGTTCGATGGTGCTGCAACGGGCCATCGCCAGATGATTGAGGCCGGCGTCCAGGTCGGAGGCAAGCACTTCGCCGAGCTTGTCGATGATCGCCTGGTCGGCGTCGGGTTGGTCCAGCCCGAATACCGCCTCGAAGCGGATCGGCTTGAAATAGCCTTCCTGCTGCGCCTTCTTCAGGGGGTAGGTGTAGATGAACTCCCCATCGACGCGGCCGCCATCCTCGCGAAACGGGGTGGCGGTGAACTGGATCACCGGAATGGGCGGTTCGTGCTCGACGAAGAGCCCGCGAAAGGACTTCCACGTCCGTGCCCCGATATGATGCGCCTCGTCGATAAAGAGTGCGGAGGCACGGGCCGCCATCCGTTCCTGCACCAGCGCCTCGGCACGGCCAGCGATCTGCATCGTGGTGACGACGACATTGGCGCTGTCGAAGATTTCATCGACGTCGGCCTCGCTCGCCGGAATGTGCGAGAGCCGCATGACCAAGGGGAACGCCGCGGTCTCATCGAGACATTTTTGCTGTTTCAGGACGCCGAAGGTCTCGAATTTGCCCGCGATCTGCTCGCGTAGAGCGTCGGTGGGGACCACCACCAGCAGGCGCTCGAACCGCCGGTTGGCATTGAGCGCCAGCATCGTCTCGGTCTTGCCCGTGCCCGTCGGCATGACGATGGTGGCCGGGTCCGTCGATCGCGTCGCATGGGCCAGCGCGGCATGGAGCGCGCCGATCTGGGGACGCCGCAAGCCAGGCTGCGCCGGCACACCATCGGCCGCCGCCCGTCCTTCGCGCAGATGAATGGCGTCGACCCACGAGGCGGAGACGGCCTGAAGCCGCTCGACGCGCGCGGAACGATCCAGCGTGTCGATGGCGATCGGCAGCGCATTCATCCACCGGCCTGCACCCAGCTCGAGCGCTTCGACGATCCGGTCCGGCTCCGCCGCGCCGGGCACGAGGAGAATGAGGTCGGCTTCCAACGGCGTGGCCGTCTTCGCGCTGATGATCTTCAGGATTTCGCCGGATTCCAGGGTCGTCTCGTAGCCATTGACGCGGCGGACGGCGAAGGGGCGGAGCCGGCAACGCACCCGGCGCGCGGGAACGGCCAACTGACGCACTGGGCTCCCCAACACCTTGCCGTCGATGGCGAGCCGGGCCGGCAAGAGCAGTTCGACCTCGGGATTGAAGAGGTCGTCCTGGTTGGGGCCGGCGGAGCGCGTGCGGGAGGCCATTGGATCGCCCTCCGTCAGGCCGTCGCGGTCTGCGGCGAAGGCGAGACGGCAATCACCGTTCCCCTCGTCATCAGCACGATCAGTCCGCGCTCGGCGCCGGTCATGTTCAGATAGGCGCGCACCTGCGCATGGTAGTGATCGAGAGTCTGGGCATCGGGGTTTACGTCGCTCTTCCAGTCGACCACCACGACCGGCCGGCCATCGTCTCCAACGGTCAGCGCGTCGGCGATCCCGGCCGTTGCGGTTTCCACGCCGTCATTAGCCTGGGCGGCATAGACGGGAAATTCGGCGAGGAGGCCGGGTCGCAAGGCCGCGATGTCAGGCAGGGTCAAAGTCCGTGCGACGCAGGCCGCCAGTTCTTCGGCCGACAGTCCTGTCGCCGGATCGGCGACCGGCGAGCGGCCAAGCGAGCGGATGAGGTCGGCCGCCCGTTCGATCAGCGCCGCCTCGACTTCCGGGGCTTCCCCCGTCAGCACCTCTTCGATGAGCTTGTGGAGGATGAGCCCGCGCTCCCGGCCGCCCTGCACCGGGGCGGCGATTTCCAGTTCGGGGGGCTGGTCGCCAGCCGAGCTCGTCCAGAGAGACGCCTCTTCTTCCCGGAGCACGGCCCCGGCGGCGCTTTCGTCGCGGCTGGGGGCGAGCCAGGTCAGCCGCGTCTGCGCAGCGGCGATGGTTTCTGCTTCGGCGGCGAAGGTCGCGCGCGTCTGGACGTTGTCCACCCCCGTCCCCGCGCCCGTGAGGCCGGCGGGCAGATGCGAAACATCCAGGCCGGGAAGTTCGGCGAGCGATAGATCGACGAGACCGATCCATGCCGATTTCGACGGCGTGGTGTCGAGCCGGGGGAGGACGAGAAGCTCGCGGGCGCGGGTGGCCGCGACATACCAGAGCCGGATACGTTCGCGGTCCAGCTCCTCCTTTTCGGCCTGGCGTGCGGCGTCATAGCCTTCGGGCGTGACGCCCAGGACCGGGCAATAGAAGGTCTTGGTCTGGCGGTCGAGGACAGCGCTTTCGGGCGCCATCACGCCGGTCATGGTGTTGACCGGAATGACGATCGGCCATTCCAGCCCCTTGGCCGCGTGCATGGTGAAGAGCGCGACCGCTTCCTCCTGCGCGTCGGGTCGGCCCTCGACGGCGCGGGCCTCGTCGGACCATGCCGCCGCCATGGCCTCGGCAAAGGCGCGCAGGCCGCGCACGGCGTAGCCGGTCGACAGGCTAAGATAGAGATCGACGTTGGCGAGCGCGCGCTCGGCTTGGCCGCGATGCCGCTCGAGGAGAAGCGGACGGACGCGCATCACGTCCACCGCCTGCGAAAGCAGTTCGTGCGGGGTCGTGCTGTTGCCGCGCCGCGAGAGCGATTGCAGCCGTTCGATGACCGCGCGCGCGAGCGGGTGCGCGATGACGGCCGGGTCGATGCTGAGATCGAGGCGTGGAATCCGGTCGGGCTGATCTTCCGAGCGGGGCAGTCCCCAGATGATGTCGAGCAGCTCTTCCTCGGAGAGGCCGACCAGAGGCCCGCGCAGCAGCGCGCCGAGCGCGAGCGTATCGCGGCGGTCGGCCAGGACGCGGGTCAGCGCGATCAGGTCCTGGACTTCCTGGCGGCGGAACAGCCCCTTGCCGGCTTGGGTCGCCACGGGGATGCCGCGCCGCTCCAGCGCTTCCTCGTAGCGCCACAGCTCCGCGCCGGTCGGCGCCAGCAAGGCGATGTCACCCGGCTGGCAAGGGCGCTCCGCGCCGCTGCGGCGGTCGATGATGGGGTGGCTTTCGATCAGCCGAGCGCACAGCTCGGCGATGGCGTCGGCTTCGGCGTCGCGCTGCTGTTCGGCGCTGGCCTTGCCGTTTTCGTCGGCGACGGCGATGTCGAGGGCGGCTACGCAAACGCCGCCCCGGTCGTCATGGAACGGGTCGAGCGCGGTGAAGCCCGGCTGTCCATCGGCCGAGAGCACGGCCTCGAAGCGCTCGTTGACGAAGGTGAGGATCGAGGCGCAGGAGCGGAAATTGGTCGAGATCGACAGGAGGCTGTCGGCGTCCTGAGCGCGGAAGGCGTCGCGCGCCTGGACATAGGCGCCGACATCGGCGCCCCGGAAGCGATAGATCGCCTGCTTGGGATCGCCCACAAGGAAGAGCGCGCCTGGCCGGATTTGGAACCGCGCCCAGTCGTCGTCGCCATCGACCGGATCGCCGCACAGACGCCAGAAGATCTCGGTTTGCAGGGGGTCTGTGTCCTGGAACTCGTCAACGAGGACGTGGGCGAAACGCTGTCCCAGCGCCCGGCGCACGGCATCGTGGTCGCGCAGCAAGGCGCGCGCCGCGAAAATCAGATCGTCGAAATCGAGCTGGGCGCTGGCGCGCTTGTGGTCGCGATAGCGTTGCAGGATGGGATGCGCCTCGTCGATCAGCGCAGCGAGGGCATGGCCGGCGGCGGCCTGCACGAGCGCGGTCCAGGCATCGCAGCAGGCGGCGTAGTGGGTCTCGGCCGCGTCGTTCAGCCGATCGCCGTCGGCCTTGGAAAGTCCGGCCTGCTTGGCGGCGGCCGCCCATTTCCCTTTCTTGCGGTAGGAAGCGAAGGCGCCGGCTTTGGTGCAGAGATCCGGGTGCGGACGCGAGGTCAGGAGCTGGACGAGGCCCGCGGGCGTCCCCGGGTCTGGAGCGTTCGCCAGGACCGCGACCATTTCGGCCAGCCGTTCGACGATCGTCGCGGTCTCCGGCTCGGCCGCCGCCGTAGCGCCCATGAAGCCCGTGAAATCCGCCGCCGCCTGCCGAAACGCCGCAAGGTGGCCGTCAAGTGCCGAGACAGGGGGCGCAGCGAGCGTGGGGCGGCGGCGCAGATTCTCGGCGATCTTGTGGATCAGCGCCACCGTCTCGCCGGGGCTATGCAGCACCATCTCGGCCAGGATGCCGCCTTGACCGCCGGACAGCCGCTCGCGCAACCAGCCATCGACAATCTCGAGGAAGGCCAGATCGGCCTGGTTACGATCCATCACGGCGGCGCCGGGGTCGATGTCGGCCTCCGCCGGATAGGGCTTGATCAGCCGCTGGCAAAATCCGTGGATGGTCGAGCAGGTGATTTCGTCGATCGCGGCGCTGGCGGCGGCGAGATTGCGACGATGGACCTCCGACAGGCCATCGGGGAGCGCCACGCGCAGCTCGGTCGCGACCACACCGGCCGAGAGGTCGGCGACGAACTCGCGGACACGCGACAGCAATTCGCTCGCGGCGAGCTCGGTGAAGGTGACGGCGGCGATGGCGCGTGGGGAAACGCCTTCGGCGAGCATGGCGGCGATGCGTCCAGCCATGACGGCGGTCTTGCCCGAACCCGCGCCGGCCTCGACCAGGATGGAGCGATCATGAAGGCTGATCGCATGGCGGCGCGCGCCGTCGTCCTTCAGCACCTTGGACACGTTGCTCATCATTCCGCCTCCCAGACCTGAGTGACTTCGCCGAGCCGCTCCGTGGCGGCCGGCATCTTGCGTTTGCAGTAGGTGGCGCTGGCGTTGGCCGGCAGGGCAAAGGCGAGGTCGTCGTAGTCGCCGCCGGTATCCGGCCCAGGCAGGGCCGCGCCGCCGGCGAGACTCGCCCGTGCCGCGCGCAGATAGCCGGTGATCTCCACGAGCACCGCCTCGGGGTCGTCGAGCTGGAGATCGACGGGATCGCGTGGGTAGAGCAGCGAGGCGCTGATCGTGACGTCATCGCCGAGCAGCGCCTTGACCGCGAACGCATAGAGGCAGCGCTGAAGCTCGCGTCCGCCGTTCAATCGGATGTCGCCGCGCGGCGGGCGGCCGGTCTTATAGTCGCGCACGAGGGCGCGTTTGCCGTCGCCCGCGATGTCGAGCCGGTCGATATAGCCGGCGATGTTGAAGCCCGTGTCGGGGATCGTGACTGGTGTGCTCGAATCCCAAGGGGTCTGAGCGTCGGATTTCGGCTGCGAGCCGCCGAAGGGAACCTCGCCGTAGGAACGCGCGCCTGGCAGAAGGTCATCGCCATAGGACAGGGCGCGGCTCGCCAGCGTGCGGGCGTCGTCGAGGGTGCGCCCCCAGATGACCGCCGGCGGAACCGGGCGCTCGCTTTCCCAGTCGGCGGCGACGGCTTGCGCGGCCCGCGCCACGGCGGCTTCGATGGTCTGTGCGTCGGCGGCCGCAAGGCCGCCCCCGGCTTCGAGGTCGCGCAGGGCGTGGTCGAGAACCAGGTGGACAAGATCGCCGACCCCGAGCGCGTCGAGCACGAGCGGTTCGGCGCTGCTCTGGGGTTCGCGCCATCCGAACGCATAGATCCACACGAAGCTCAGCGGATTGCGCAGCAGTCGGCGCAGCGAGCTGGCCGATTGGGTCCGGCCGAGGATGGCGAGGACGAGCGGATGATCCGCGCGCACGAGTCCATCGTGGGGGGTGATCTCGACCTGTCGCCAGTCGCGCCAGCAGCCTTGCGCGCTGACGGCTTGCGGATCGGCGGCGAATTCCTCGGGCCGCGCCATCAGACGATCGGTCTCGCTGAAGGCGTGCGCCGGCGTCGCGTTGCGGCGCAGATAAGTCTCGTCGCCATGTCCGGCGAGCAGAGGGCTGCGCCCCAGGAGACGCCCATCGCTGTCGCGCCGTGCGCACGACAGGACGACGGTGTCGCCCGTCGTGGCGAGGATCGTCTCGAAATCGCGCCGGTCGGCGAGATTGACCGGCAGCGGATCGAGCACCGGGGTCGGGATGATATGGTCGGGGATCAGCCGGTCTTCGGCGATCCCGCGCGGCCAGCGGGACGAATTGAGGCCAAGCAGCCGCACGAAACGGCGAGGCGACGCCGCAAGCGCACTGGCCGGCATCCAGGCGATGCAGACGCAGGCTTCCAGTCCGTCGTCCTGCTTCAGGGTCTCGAGCGTCGCATCGACCGAGGCGGCGGGGCCGGCGAGCAGCGCCTTGCGCCAGATCGCGAGGGCTCGGCCCTTGAGAAAGGCTTCTCCGATCTCACCGGCGGCCTCCGGCCCTTTCGCCAACGTCTCGACCGCCGCGCGCAAAGCCGGGGTATGGTCGGCGCCATCGGGCCAGTCGTCCGCCGTCAACCGGGCGAGCAGGCGGTTCCAGGCGCCCGGCGTCGAGAGCGGCGCATCGGTGGGCAGGACTCGCAGCCAGCCTTCGGGCAGCGACTCAAAAGGTCCGCTGTCCCGGCAGAGCGCGGCGAGCCGACGTAACCGCGACTGCGACAGGCCGCGGACCACGATGTCGGCCAGCGCCGCGGCGGCCTGACCGTCGCGGGTGGTGACGGTGCGGACGCCGTGGACGAAATGCAGGTCGATGTTGGCGTCGGCGCGCAGAGCCAGGAGGTGATCGTCATAGTCGGCGGGCGAGGCGGTCGCGATGGCGATCTCCGACGGGGCGACGCCCGAGGCGAGCAAGCAGCGCGCCCAGCGCATCGCCTCGATGGCCTCGTGATAGGCCGTCGCCGCGCTGACGGCGTTGATTCCCGGCGCTTGCGCCGGTGCGCGCGCGATCGCGACGCTCGTGCCCTCCAGCCACGCGGGAACGCTTCTTGGGCCGGCCCTCCACTGCACGGGGATATGGGCGGTGAGCGCCTGTAGCAGCGGTCGCCAGCACGGCGAGAGTTCGGTGAGCCCGACGATCTCCATCGGACCAAGCACCGCCGGCGCATGGGCGAGGCGCTCCGTCGCGGCGGCGGCGATGTCGAGAGGCCGTAGCATGTCGGTCGGAAGCTGGTCGAGGACGGCCGCCTCCAGGCGTGCGATGGCGGCGAGGCGCGGATGGTCATCGGTCGCGCGTGCGGCAAGGTCGATGCCCGCGCGCCAGGCTTTGTGCAGCGTGTCGGCCGCCGCATCGATCATGCCGGGCAGGGTCTTGATGCTTTCCAGTTCGCCCATCGGCGTGACGGACAGGGCCGCCTGGATGGCCCCGCGCAGGCTCTCGTCATCGATCGGGCGGGCGAAACCGCCGGCCAGCCGGACCGCGGCCTGCTCGAAGGACATGATCTGGAGGCCGTGCCGACCGGTACGCCCCGCCGCGAGGCGGTTCTCCCGCATGGCGAGGCGGCCGTGAACGACCAAGGTGGATCGATGCGCGATGGTCATGACCGTCCTCCTTCCGGGTTTTGCTTGGAGTTGTGCGCCGACCTAGCGATCTGATCCGCCAAGCCGAGTCGCCCCACGCTTCGCTCCGCTGGCTGTGACCGATAGACCATTGACGAAACCCCCTAATGGGAATAATAATTACACGGACCTCATCGGGTTGTCCATATAGTTTTTATGCTCATGTTGGCGAGGCAAGGTACATGGCGGAAGCCACGACGGCGTTGAAATGGGGGGTGGGGCGCCGACTCGAATTCATCGAGTTTCGGCTGTTCTGGGAGGGTTCGATCAACCGGGCCGACCTTGTCGAGGCGTTCGGCGTGTCGGTTCCGCAGGCTTCCAAGGATTTGACGCTCTATCAGGAGCGGGCGCCCGGCAACATGGAGTACGACACCCGCGCTAAGCGCTACGTCGCCGCCGAAAAATTCGTTCTGCGCTTCCTTGAACCGGACCCCTACATCTATCTGTCGCAGCTCCGCTCGGTCGCCGAGGGGGCTGTGCCTGCGAGCGACTCGTGGATCGCGGCGCTCCCCAGCGCCGATGTGGCGCTAACTCCCAGGCGGGACATCGACATCAAGGTTCTGCGGAAGATACTCGACGCGAGCCGAGAGGGCGTCTCCATCGACGTCTTCTACCAGTCGATGAACAAGTTGCGGCCCGAGCCCACCTGGCGACGGATCACCCCGCACGCCTTCGGCTACGATGGTTTCCGCTGGCACGCGCGGGCCTATTGCCACCTCGAACACAAGTTCAAGGATTTCCTCCTGCCGCGAGTCCTCGACGTTGGTGCGAAGGGGGAGCCTGGCGAGGCGGGCGACCGGGACTGGCTCTGGAACAACTATTTCGACGTCATCATCGGCCCGCATCCGGGGCTTACGGCTAGCCAGAAGATGGTCGTCGCCAAGGATTATGGGCTGGACCAGGGAAACGGCGTGCTCTCGGTTCGCTACGCCATGCTTTTTTACGTTTTGAAGCGCCTGGGTTTGCTTGGTGACGCCGCGAAACAGAGCGCCCATACACAGCATATCGTAACAATAAACCGCAAGGAAACTGAAGCCGCGCTTGAGAAGGCGGAGCTTCAGCTATGAAGAACTGGGGGGAGCCGAGCAATGCCGGCAAGGCTTGAGGAGATAAAGAACGGCGCCTCCGTGCGAGGCGTCGCTTCGGCGCAGCCCGTGCATGTGCTTTCGATCGACTGGATCGGCGATCAGGCGATCAACGTCGTTTTCCGCGACCACAACGGCACGGTAGCCGAGGCTGTTCTTTATCGCGACGATGAGCACCGTCTCGAGGTCGAGCAGAACGGCCGACCGTGGTCGTTCGATGCCGACGGCGCGTTGCTGCGCCTGGTGACGGAAGCCAACCGCATCAAGCTGGCGCACTATTTCGACCCGTACCTGGCGATTCACACGAGCCTGGTCGATCCGCTGCCGCACCAGATCTCGGCGGTCTATGGCGAAATGCTGCCGCGGCAGCCGCTTCGCTTCCTCCTTGCCGACGATCCCGGCGCCGGCAAAACGATCATGGCCGGGCTGTTGATGAAGGAGCTGATCGCCCGCAGCGATCTCGAACGCTGCCTCGTCGTCGCGCCGGGCAGCCTGGTCGAGCAATGGCAGGACGAACTCGGCCAGAAATTCAATCTCGAGTTCGACATCCTCTCCCGCGACATGATCGAGAACTCGCGGTCGGGCAATCCGTTCAGCGACCGGGATCGGCTGATCGTCCGCCTCGACGTGCTGGCGCGCAATGAGGAGCTTCAGGAGAAGCTCATGAGCGCGCGCGAATGGGATCTGATCATCTGCGATGAGGCCCATCGCATGTCCGCGACCTATTTCGGCGGCGAGGTCAAATATACCCGCCGCTATCAGGTCGGCCAGAAGCTCGGCCAGGTCTGCCGCCACCTGCTGTTGATGTCGGCGACGCCGCACAACGGCAAGGAAGAGGATTTCCAGCTCTTCATGGCTCTCCTCGACGGCGATCGGTTCGAGGGCCGGTTTCGCGACGGTGTCCACTATGCCGACACCGAAGACATGATGCGGCGGCTGACCAAGGAAGAGCTGCTCAAGTTCGACGGTCGGCCGCTGTTCCCCGAGCGGCGCGCGCGCACGGTCAAGTATCAGCTCTCGGAAGGGGAGGCCGCGCTCTACACCGCCGTCACCGAATATGTGCGCACCGAGATGAACCGCGTGCAGCGCTTCGCGGAGGGCGACGGGAAGAAGCGCAACAATGTCGGTTTTGCGTTGCAGATCCTTCAGCGGCGTCTCGCCTCGTCACCGGCCGCCATCTACCATTCCCTCAAGCGTCGCCGGGAACGACTGGAAAACGAGCTGGGCGAAGCGCGCCTGGCCGCCAAGGGCCGCCGGGCCGGTGCCACCGAGCCGGCGATCAACGCCGACATCCTGCGGAACATCGAGGAGTATGGCCAGGAGGAGATCGACGAGCTTGAGGATCTGATCTCGACGGGCGCCACGACGGCCGAGACGGTCGAGCAACTCGCTCTGGAAGTCGAGACCCTGAAGGGGTTGGAGACGATGGCGCTCGCCGTGCTGCGCTCAGGCGTGGATGCGAAGTGGAGCCAGCTCAATCGTATTCTCGACGACGATCTCATGGTCGACGCGGCCGGCAATCGTCGCAAGCTGATCATCTTCACCGAGCCCAAGGACACACTGCACTACCTGCTTGAAAAAGTGCGGGCGCGGCTCGGCAACCCCGAGGCTGTCGAGGTGATCCACGGCGGCGTGTCGCGCGAAGAGCGGCGCAAGGTCGTCGAGCGTTTCATGCAGGACAAGGACATGCTGGTCCTGATCGCCAACGACGCGGCGGGCGAGGGCGTGAACCTCCAGCGCGGCCATCTCATGGTCAATTACGACCTGCCGTGGAATCCGAACAAGATCGAGCAGCGGTTCGGCCGTATCCACCGCATCGGCCAGACCGAGGTTTGTCACCTCTGGAATCTCGTCGCTGCCGATACCCGCGAGGGCGAGGTTTACGCGCGGCTGCTGGAGAAACTGGAAGCGGCGCGCGAGGCGCTGGGCGGCCGGGTCTATGACGTGCTCGGCGAATTGTTCGACGGCGTGGCGCTGAAGGATTTGCTGTTCGAGGCGATCCAGTATGGCGAGCAGGAGGACGTGAAAGCGCGTCTTTTCCAGCAGGTCGATGGTGCGGTGGATCAGGCGCACCTGCTCGAACTGCTGCGCCGCCGCGCCCTGACCAATGACACCATGCCGGAAGCGAGGGTCGAGGAATTACGGCTGGAGATGGAGCGCGCCGAGGCGCTGCGCCTACAGCCGCACCACATCCAGAGCTTCTTCGTCGAGGCGTTCCAGCATCTGGGCGGGCGGATCAAGCGCCGGGAGGACGGGCGTTGGGAGGTCACGCATGTCCCGGTGCGCATCCGCGAGCGGGATCGCCAGATCGGAACCGGCGCACCGCTCCAGGCGCAGTATGAGCGCATCTGCTTCGAGAAGGACAAGATCAACCAGCAGCCCGTCGCCGCCTTCGTTTGTCCCGGCCACCCGCTGCTCGAAGCCGTGATCAGCCTGATCCGCGAACAGTATGAGCAGATCATGCGGCAGGGCGCGGTCCTGGTCGACGACACCGACGCGGGCGATGCGCTCTCAGCGATTTTCCTGCTGGAACATACGATCCAGGACGGCCGCGTCACCAGCGCCGGCAAGCCGCATGTGATCTCGCAGCGGCTACAGTTCGCCGCGATCGACAAGGCAGGAAACACCGTCAACGCCGGCATCGCGCCGCATCTGAATCTGCGGCCGGCAACGCCGGAGGAAGTTGGCAGCGTGCGCGATCTTCTGGACGAGAGTTGGCTGACCACCGATCTGGAGAAGGTCGCGATCCGGTTCGCGACGGTCGAGCTGGCCCAAGGCCACGTCGCGGAGGTCAAGGCACGGCGGCTGCCCGAGATCGAAAAGGTCGAACAGGAGGTTCGCGCTCGCCTCAAGAAAGAGATCAATTACTGGGACTCGCGCGCCTTCGAGCTGAAGGAGGAAGAGCGCGCCGGCAAGAAAACGCGGGTGAACTGGCAGAACGCGCAGCGCCGTGCCGAAGAGCTGGCGGATCGGCAGAAGCGCCGCATGGACCAGCTTGAACGGGAGCGGTTCATCTCGTCGCAGCCCCCGCGCGTGCGGGGCGGCATGGTCGTCATCCCCCGCGGGCTGCTCGAAGAGCGTCAGGCGCCGAGCATTCCGAACCATTTCGCAGAAGACCCGGCCGCGCGCCGGGAGATCGAGCTCGCGGCGATGGCGGCTGTGATGGCGGCCGAGCGGGCGCTGGGCAACGAGCCCGCCGACGTCTCCGCCCAGAAGATCGGCTACGACATCGCGTCCCACGATCCGAGGTCGGGGCATCTGCGCTTCATCGAGGTCAAGGGCCGCATCGACGGCGCGGACAGCGTGATGGTCACGCGCCAGGAGGTTATCACCTCCCTGCATGAACCGGAGAAGTTCATTCTCGCCATCGTGCCGGTCGCCGCCGGCTTTGCCCATGCGCCGCGCTATGTGCGCGGTCCGCTCGTGGAACGGGAACCGTCGTTTCTCGAGACCGCGATCCAGTTTGACCTCCGACGCCTGCTAGAGCGGGCGCAAGAGCCGGCATAGGGGGCGATATGACCGGCATCGCGGATTTTTCCATCCTGGCCCCCGTGCCGCTGGAGCACCTTCAATCGGGGGGCGCCATCGCCGACGCTACGGGCTTCGTCGCCTTCGGGTCGCGCAAATGGGAGCTGTTTCGCAAGGTCGACGACCTGCGCGGTGGCGCGCGGGTGCCGGTCCTCATCTATCCGTCACATGAGGATGTGCCCGCCAAGCTTAGCTTCGTCGTGTCCTGGCTCGGATGGTATGCCGGCTGCGAAGAGAGCGGAAACGGTAAGCATTCAAAGGGAATGGCGCATCGGCCGCCGACGACGGGCCAATATATCGCCGACAATCAGGGCCACTGGGCGGTGTTTTGGCATGTTTGCGATCTGCACGAGCTGCCCGCCGAGCAGCGGCTGCCGATCTCCGCCATCCAGACCATCAAGGGCGGCTGGCGCAAGACGGCGCCGCCGCGCGGCCCGGAATTGGTCGCCACGCCTTCGACGCTGGAGCTTTCGCTATGAGCGTGAGCCGCCAGATCGAAACCATTGCTGCCGATCCGCCCGACTATTTCCGGTCGATCCAGGAACGCGCGACTAAGCGTTGGGACCAGCTTGAGGCGGACCCGGAGCTGGCCGGCCCTTGGCACCAGCTCTTCAAGCAGGTGCAGAGCCCGCGGCACATTCTGTCCGAGTTGCTCCAGAACGCCGACGACGCCGGCGCCAGCGAAGCGCGGGTGTCGATCGAGGACGACCGCTTTGTGTTCGAGCACAATGGCGAGGACTTCATCGAGGCCCACTTCGCCTCGATTTGTCGCTTCGGCTATTCCAACAAGCGCGCCCTGCACACGATCGGCTTCCGCGGGATCGGATTCAAAAGCACGTTCAGTCTGGGCGATCGGGTTGAGTTGTTCACGCCGACGCTGGCGGTGGCCTTCGAGCGTGTGCGGTTCACTCAGCCGCATTGGATCGACAGCCGTCGTCCGACAACGGGAACCACGCGCGTCGAAGTCGCGATCGCCAACCCGCTGCTGCGCCGAGAAGTCGAGAAGAACCTCGACGAGTGGCTGAAGAGCCCGGTGTCGTTGCTGTTCTTCAAGAAGATCCGCCGCCTTCAGATCGGCGACGGCGAGGTGCACTGGCAGAGTCTTGGACCTGGCCCCATCGCCGAGAGCGAATGGATGGCTTTGGACGAGAAAGCCGACAATCCCTTCCTCCTCGTGCGTTCGGGAGAGGAATCCTTCCCGGCCGAAGCGCTCGACGAGATCCGCAAGGAGCGGATGCTCGGGGCCGAGGATAGTGGTGATTTCCCGCCCTGCCGGGTAGAGATCGTGCTGGGCGCAAAGGGCCGCCTCTATGTCGTGCTGCCGACCGGCGTGGACACGGCGCTGCCTTTCGCCTGCAATGCGCCCTTCATCCAGGACCCGGCGCGTCTCAAGATCAAGGACCCGGAGACCTCGCCAACCAATCGTTGGCTGCTGAGCCGCGCTGGCGAGTTAGCCGCCAGCGCCATGATGGAGTGGCTGGAGCAGACGAAGACCGGCCCGCAGGACCGGGCGGACGCCTATGGTCTGCTGCCGGACGTTGATCGAGAGGCGGCCACGCTCGAAGGGGCGTGCGGCGCCCTTGTCGAACTGGCGTTTGACGCCGCGGTCGAAGGCAGACCGATCCTCCTGACGGAGGAGGGGAGACTGGTCGAGGCCAAGGCCGCGATCACCGTTCCGCGCCCTGTCTTCGACATCTGGCCGGCTGACCAGGCGATGGCGCTGCTCGACGCCAAGTCCCGGCCGGCGCTTTGCCAGCATGTCTCGGCCAAGAACCGGACCAAGCTTGTTCATTGGGGGCTGATCGAGGAATTCTCGAAGTCCGATTTGCTTGAGCGCCTGCGCAGCAACCATCTGCCGAAGCCGGCGACCTGGCGCCACCTTCTGAACCTGTGGGTCTATATCGCGCCGGAGGTGACGGGATGGCAGTGCCATGATGCCGACGCCCTGCGGATCGTGCCCGTACAGGGCAAGGAAGTGCTCTACGCCGCGTCGGAGATCGTCCGGCTCGGCGAAAAGAAGCTGCTTCAGTCGGAGGAAGATTGGGAGTTCCTCGCCAGCCATCTGATCGTCCTCAACCAGAACTGGACCCGATTCCTCGCCGATCAGCGCCGTGACAAGGCAGAGGGCGGAACCCGCAACGATCCCGTCGAGGCGGCCTTTGCGGTGCTGAAGGAGATCGGCCTCGACGGGACGAGCGATGTCAACGCCGTGATCGAGCGGGTCGCCGCCGACTATTTTGGCTCCGGCCAACCGAAGCTCGCCGAGTGCGTCCAGCTTGCCCAGATCGCGGCCAAGCTCGGGGTCACGATCGGCGACTCTTTCCGATATGCCTGCGCCGATCGAACTCTCCGGGCGATCGGCAAGGTCGTGTTGTTCGACGAGAATGGCGCGCTGGAGGAGCTGCTACCGGAGGCCGTCCGAAAGACGCAGCTCCTGCACGGCGACTATGTCGCGAGCTTCAAGTCCTGCACGCGGGAGGATTGGCTGCGCTGGGTGTCGTCTGGCCGGTCGGGGCTTCAGACCATGGCACCCCTGGTTCAGAAGCGGCAGAGCCTTTACGGGCGACAGCAGCTCACATCGGAGGCGCAGGCGCGCGGCGCCCGCAGCGCGCTCTATTATCCCTATGTCACCAACCAGTTCGTCATTGAAGACTGGGATTTCCCTGCCGACTACTGGCGCTATTGGGAGGGACTGGCGAAGACGGATGCGGGTATCTGGGCGAAGATCGTCGGCAAAATCCTGGATCAGCGCGACACCTATTGGTCGCGGGCCGTCAGCGCCCGCTTTTCACAGGTGGCGACCACCGGGTCCACGCGATCGGTGTCGTCGGAGCGCCTGCTGACCGACTGGCTGTTGAAGCTGCGTGCCAAGCCCTGCCTTCTCGATACGCGCAATATGGTCCAGCTTCCGGCGGATCTGGTGCGCAGGACGCCGGAGACAGAGGCGTTGATCGATGTCGAGCCCTTCGTGCATGGGCTGCTCGATCGCGAAACCACGCGCCCCCTGCTCGACCTTCTCGGCGTCCGCAGCAAGCCGAGCGGTCCTGGGCGTCTGCTCGACCGGCTGCGCGCCTTGGCCAAATCCGACAAGGCTCCGGCCCACGAGGTCGAGAAATGGTATCGCCGCCTCGATCAGATGCTCGACGGATGCTCGACCGCCGACGCGCAGAACATCAGAACCGCCTTCAAGGCGGAGAAGCTGATCCTCGCCCAGGACGGGACGTGGGTGACGTCCGGCGGTGTCTTCCTGGCGGGGGACGAGGAGGATGTTCCCGGCGCTGCGATCGTGCGCGCGTCGGTGCTCGATCTCAGCCTGTGGCACCGTGTCGGTGTCGCCGATCGCCCATCGGCGGACTTGGCGCTGCAATGGCTCGGGACGGTGGCCTCGGGAAAGGTGCTGTCGGCCGACGACGCCCGGCGCGTTCGCACCCTGTTGGTCCGCTACCCGACCCGCATCTGGGAGGAATGCGGACACTGGTTGAACCTCGTGGGCGAGTGGGCGCCGGTCGAGACGCTCGCCTATGGCCTGAGCATGCAGACCCTGTTCCGGTGGAGCCACCTGCACGAATGGGTCAAGCGCAAGACCGCCGATTTTCAGCGGCTGTCAGGGGAGACCGTGCTGGCGCCCCCGTTCTCGGCGTTGCCGGCGCTATCGGACCTTGTCGAAGAGCACTTCAATCAGCCGTCGCTGCTGGCCGGTATGGAAGATCGCCGTGCCTGGCTCACGGCATTCGGAACCCAACTCGGACGGATTGAGCTTGCCGACGCCGCCGAGACCGACCGTGTGCGGGCGCTGGCCGAAGCGATCGCGGTGACGAGCTGGGTCCAGACCCCCAAGCTGGAGGTCGTTCCCTATCTCGATGGCGTCCCGGCCGGGACGGCGCGGCTCACCGACATCCTGTGGCTCGAGGGCAAGCTGTTCGTCAGCCCGCTTTCCAAAGCCAAGCTCGCCAAGCGCGTGCCGGAAGAGATCGGCAGGAACCTGAGCGCGGATATGCGCGCGGCGCTGGCCTATGCGTTCGAGCGGTCGCCCGAGGACATCAGGGAGTATCTCGAGGAGAATTTCACACTCGGCCCTGAGCACATCGTCGCCGCTCCCGTGGCCCAGCCCGTCGCCGAACCCGACGATGACGATGGCGTCGATGGGTTGGCGGAAGACGCGCACAGCGATGCCAACCCGGTCGATGCGGAAGATCCCCACTCGGAGGAGGATGAGCCCGCAACGCAGCCCACGGCCGCGCCATCGACCGCGGAGCCGGATCGAGAGCTGATCGAAACGGAGGTGGCGACCAGGCCCCGCGCCGCGCCGAAGCCGCCGCGTCCGAGCGTGATGGCGCGGTTTGCCTTGGCCCAAGGATACAAAGCCGATGGCGAGGATCGCTTCTTCCATGCAGACGGGAGCTGGATCGGCCGCGGCAACGGCACGCGCTTCCCGTGGGAGCGCCGCTCGGCCGGCGGTGAGATCCTGCGGCACTATTATCCCAAGGACCATTGCCTGGAGCACGAACCGCTCCAGCTCGAAGCCGACGTCTGGGGCCTGTTGGACCAGAAGCCGGACCTCTATTCGTTCATCCTCATCAACCCGGAGGGTGGTCCCGTCGAAATGACGGGCGCCCGCCTGCGCGCCCTGCGCGACGGCGGCGAACTGACCATCCATCCCGCCACCTACAGGCTTGTTTATGACCTCGACGACTAACATCAAGAAGAAGCTGATCGAGGTTGCGATCCCGCTCGAAGCGATCAACGCTGCCTCCGCGCGCGAGAAATCGATCCGGCATGGACACCCGTCCACGCTGCATCTGTGGTGGGCGCGTCGGCCGCTGGCGGCCTGTCGAGCGGTGTTGTTCGCCCAGCTTGTCGATGATCCGTCGAGCGACCCGGAAAGCTTCCCCACGCCCGAGGCGCAGGAGGCCGAGCGTAAACGGCTATTCGCCATCATCGAGGACCTGGTGAAGTGGGAGAACTCGACCAACGAGGAAGTGTTGGAGCGCGCCCGCGCCGAAATTCGCAAGAGCTGCGGCGGCGAGTTGCCGCCGGTCTATGACCCGTTCTCGGGCGGTGGATCGATCCCGCTGGAGGCGCAGCGCCTCGGTCTGCCCGCCTACGGGTCTGACCTGAACCCGGTCGCGGTGATGATCGGCAAGGCGATGATCGAGATCCCGCCCAAGTTCAAAGACCAGGAGCCCATCCATCCAGGCGCGAAAGCCCGGCATTTCTATCGTAACGCCGAGGGTTTGGCAGAGGACGTCAAATACTATGGCGAGTGGATGCGCGAGAAGGCGTGGGAACGCATCGGGCATCTTTATCCGCAGGTGGATCTGTCGAAGGAATATGGGGGCGGCAAAGGGACCGTTATCGCCTGGATCTGGACAAGGACAGTGCCAAGCCCAGATCCGGCGTTCACGGGTGTGCAGGTGCCGATTGCATCGAGCTTCTTGCTAAGCTCGAAGACCGGGAAAGAGGCTTGGGTTGAACCGATCGTTGATCGACACGCCAAGACAATCACTTACCGGGTCCGATACGGCGGCACGAAGGCGGAAATTGCCAACGCGAAAGAGGGGACTAAGGCCGGACGCGCTGTCTTTCGGTGCCTTTTCTCAGATACGCCGATTTCAGGGGCCTACGTCGATAGGCAGGCTGCTGCGGGCAAGATGGGTCAATCGCTAATGGCGATTGTGGCTGAAGGTAAAGGTGGCAGAATTTATGTAGGTGCAGGTGCGCTTGAGCAATCAGCGGCTATTGCTTCTGGCTCAGAATTGGTGCGAGCATTCGATGCAACTCACTTAGAAGTGCCATGTCGGGGCACGTTTGCCAGCAACGCTCAAGGCCGACGATATGGGTTCAATACGTTCGCTGATTATTTTACAGATCGCCAAAGGGTTGCGCTGTTGACATTTGGCGAATTGCTTAAGGATGCCAGGAGAGAAATTCAAAGAGCCGCAGAAGAGAAAGGGCTAGATCCCGGGAAAGAACACCTTGTGAATGGCGCAAGTGGGGCCTTCGCTTATGCCGAAGCAGTCAGCATCTATCTTGCCTTTGCTATTTCAAAACTCACAAATCTGGGCTCGAGCGTCACCAGTTGGATGAGCGATCGGGGCGCGCTGCGAGAAACGTTCGCGCGCCAAGGAATTCCAATGGCTTGGGATTTTGCTGAGGTTAACTTCTTTTCGGACTCTGCCGGAAATTGGCTGACGCCTATCGACAAAATCTCGAAGGTGGTTGCAGAGCTTCCAACCGAACGCAATGGAACATTATATCAGTCATCGGCAACGGATGCTCCATATCCAGCGGGAGTGGTTATTTCCACTGATCCGCCATACTATGACAACATAGAATATGCAGACCTATCAGACTTCTTTTTTGTTTGGCTGCGACGGTCGCTGCTGGATGTTGACCCTTCGCTTTTTGGAATATTGTCGACCCCAAAAGCCGAGGAACTCGTCGCAACGCGAAACAGATACGGCACGCAAGAAGCTGCGGATTCATTCTTCCTAGATGGAATGAGTGCAGCAGTAGGGCGAATGGCCGAGCACGCTTCAGAAGCGTTCCCGACCACCATTTACTACGCATTTAAGCAAAGTGAAGTTGAACAAGAGGGGGTTAGCTCAACAGGTTGGGCAACCTTTTTACAGGCGGTAATTACTTCCGGGTTTTCGGTTGTTGGCACCTGGCCGGTCCGTACCGAAAGTCCTGGACGGATCGTTGCGACAGGAACCAACGCTCTTGCAAATTCAGTCGTCTTGGTGTGCCGGAAAAAGCAGAGCACGGCCGAGATCGTCACGCGCGCCGAGTTTATTCGAGCTCTGAAACGCGAACTGCCACCGGCAATCGCCGACCTTCAGGCCGCCAACATCGCGCCGGCCGATATGCCGCAATCGGCCATCGGCCCCGGTATGGGAGTGTTCTCGCGCTACAAGGCCGTTCTTGAATCCGACGATAGCCCGATGAGCGTGAAGACCGCACTTCAGCTCATCAATCGGGAACTCGACGAATATCTTGGCGGCATTCAGGGTGAGTTCGACGCGGACACGCGGTTCGCCATCACCTGGTTCGAGCAGAACGGGAACGGTAAAGGAGACTACGGGGTTGCCGACAACCTCGCCCGTGCGCGCGGCATTTCCGTCGACAGCGTCAAGCATGCGGGCATTGTCGAAAGTGCCGCCGGTAAGGTCCGCATCCTCGCGCGTGACGAACTCGACGAGGATTGGGACCCGGAGGACGATCGCCACCTGACGGTGTGGGAGTGCCTCCAGCATCTGGTCCGTCTGCACGAAAAGGACGGCATCTCTCACGACACCGCCGTCCTGCTCAGGAAGATCAACGCCCAGGCCGAGGCCGTGAAGGATCTCGCCTACTGCCTCTACGACATCAGCGCCAACAAGCGGAAGGATGCGAAGGAGGCCACGGCCTACAACGCCCTGATCGCCGATTGGACCGAGCTGACGAAGGCGGCGGCGGCCATCCACGACACGCGCGGCGATCGGCAGATCCGGCTGGACATTTAAGGGGAACGGGACGTGGCAAAAAGTACGCGCCAGTATGTGTTTGAGGGTATGGAGCTGCTGCCCGCGGCGTTGATTCCCTTTGTCGAAAAGCGGCTCGAAACCTCTCTCAAGGGGCACTGGCAGGTCCAGGTGCTGGAGAAGCTGCCGAACCTGCGCCCTAACAGCAGCGGCGAGGTCGGCTGGGACCAGGCCGCGCTGTTCAACGCCATGGATCGCTTTTGGAGCGAGGCGTTCAAGGCCGTGCTTGGCCGCGCCGAGCGCTCGCTAGTCAATGAGCTGGGGGATGTCCGCAACAAGCTCTCGCACAACGAGACCTTCACCTACGACGACGCCGAACGTGCGCTCGATTCCATGCGACGCCTGATGGAGGCGATTAGCGCCGGCGAGACGGCGGAGCAGCTCGGCAAGATGCGTGATACCATCCTGCGCACGAAGTTCACGGAGCTTCAGCGCAACGAGGAGCGGCGGAAAACCCAGCGCCTTGAGATTTCGGTCGAGACCGTGGCGGGGCTGCTGCCGTGGCGCGAAGTGGTCGAACCCCACCAGGATGTCGCAACCGGCGAGTTCCAGCAGGCCGAGTTCGCGGCCGACCTCGCCAAGGTGCATTCGGGCAGCGCGCCCCCAGAATACCGCGATCCGCGCCAGTTCTTCAGCCGCACCTATCTGACGGAGGGGTTGAGCACTCTGCTGGTCGGAGCCGCGAAGCGGCTGTCCGGCAGCGGCGGCGATCCCGTGGTCGAACTGCAAACCAATTTCGGCGGCGGCAAGACGCACTCGATGCTGGCGCTCTATCACATGGCGGGGCCGACCCCGATCCAGGATCTCTCCGGCCTCGATCAACTGCTCGAGAAGCAGGGGCTCAGCGTGCCGCAGGGCGTCAACCGCGCCGTGCTCGTCGGCACGTCGCGCGGGCCGCAGGACGTGCTCCTTGCCGAGGGCGATCGGAAGATCCGTACGACCTGGGGCGAACTCGCCTGGCAGCTTGGCGGCGCCGACGCTTTCGCCATGGTCGCGGAGAATGACGCCAGCGGCATCGCGCCGGGCTCGAACCTGCTGGAAGCGCTCTTCAAGAAATATGCGCCGTGCCTGATCCTGATCGACGAATGGGTCGCGTACCTGCGTCAGATCTACAAGGTCGAGGGGCTGCCATCGGGGTCGTTCGATGCCAACCTGTCCTTCGTCCAGTCGCTGACCGAGGCGGTCAAGGCCAGCCCCGGCACGCTGCTCGTCGCGTCCTTGCCGGCCTCGCAGATCGAGGTGGGCGGCGAAGGCGGCCAGGAAGCGCTGGCGCGTCTGAAGCAGACCTTCAGCCGCGTGGAATCTTCATGGCGTCCGGCGAGCCAGGAGGAGAGCTATGAGATTGTCCGGCGGCGGCTGTTCAAGGAAATCCCCGGCGACAAGTTCCACCACCGCGACAACACGCTGAAGCAGTTCGCGAAGCTCTACCGCGAGAACGCCAACGATTTCCCGCAAGGCTGCGCGGACGAGGATTACCGGCGCAAACTGGAGAAAGCATATCCGATCCATCCCGAGCTGTTCGACCAGCTCTACACGAGCTGGGGTTCGCTCGAAAAATTCCAGCGCACCCGCGGCGTTCTCCGCCTCATGGCGCAGGCCATTCACGAGCTGTGGATGAACGCCGACCCGTCGGTGATGATCATGCCCGGCAGCGTGGCGGTGAGTTCGCCGCGCGTGGAGCCGGAATTGCTCCACTATCTCGACGTGAGCTGGCAATCGATCATCGCCGGCGATGTCGATGGCACGGCGTCCACCCCGTATAAGGTCGATCAGTCGGCGCCCAACCTGAACCGCTATTCGGCGACCCGGCGCGTCGCGCGCGCGATCTTCATGGGCACCGCGCCTACGGCGCAGCAGCAGAACACCGGCCTCGACGACAAGCAGATCAACCTCGGCGTCGTACAGCCCGGCGAGCGTCCGGCGATCTTCGGCGATGCGCTGCGGCGGCTGACCAACCAGGCCAAGTTCATGCACGCAGATCTTGGCCGATACTGGTACTCGATGTCGGCGAGCCTCAATCGCATTGCGGCGGACAAGGCCGCGCAGATCGAGGCGGCGCTGGTCGATGTGACGATCGATGCGGAACTCGGAAAATATGTGAACGGTCTCGCCGATCGGGGGCATTTCGACGCCGTTCAGGTCGCGCCGGCTTCGTCCACCGAAGTCCCCGATGAAGCGGGCGGCGTGCGCGCCGTCGTGCTGGGCGTCAAATATCCGCACAACGGACGGGACGGCTCCGAAGCCTTGGTCGAGGCGAAAGACATTCTCACGCAGCGGGGCAGCACGCCGCGCGTCTATCGCAACATGCTGGTGTTCATCGCGGCGGAAAGCCGCCAGCTCGATCATCTCAAAGACGCCGTGCGCGCCTCTCTCGCATGGGGGGAGATCGTCCGCGACACGGAACGATTGAACCTCACCCAGAGCGATAGCGCGCTCGCCAAGTCGAAGCTGGCCGAAGCCAACGAGACGATGAAAACGCGGCTCAAGGAGGCATGGTGCTATCTGCACTATCCGGTCCAGGAGAGCGCGACGGCGGATTGGGAGTGGGTCTCGGGCAAGATCCCGGCGCAGGACGGATTGCTGGCGCGCGCCAGCAAGAAGCTGGTGGCGGAAGAGGGCTTGCTGGTCGAGCTGGGGCCGTCGCGTCTGGACCGCGATCTCCAGAAATACATCTGGAACGACAAGCCGCGGCTGTCGCTGAGGGATCTGCGGGAATACCTCAACCGCTACATCTATCTGCCCCGCCTCAAGGGGCAGGACGTCCTGATCAAGGCCGTGCAGGCGGCCGTGAGCGGCATGTTGCCCGGTCCCTTCGCCTATGCCGAGCGATGGGAAGAGAAGACCGATACCTATCTGGGGCTTGCCATCGAGCGGGCCGGCAACGCGCCTGTGGTGATCGACAGCGATAGCGTCATCATCAAACCGGACGTGGCCGAAGCGCATCGCCCGGCGCCCTCGCAACCCGGAGCAGGTGATACGTCTGGAGGCGCCGACGGCGGCGGACCCGCGCCCGCGCCTGGCGGGCCGGGCGTCGAAGAGACGCCTGCCACGCCGCCGACCGAAAAGAAGCCGACGCGCTTTAGCGGCGCGGTGATGATCTCACCGGAGCGCCCCGCCCGGGACATTCACCAGATTGTCGAGGCGATCGTGGAGCAGCTGACGACGTTGCCCGGCAGCCAGGTGCGGTTGAGGCTGGAGATCGAGGCGGATGTGCCGGGCGGGCTTGATCGCGCCAAGGTGCGGACTTTGGTCGAGAATGCAAACACCCTGGGGTTTGTCGAGAAGTCGGTGGAGTGAGTGCGCAGGAAAGTGGTGCAATCCGACTTTCTTGTAAAAACCATCTTTATTCAAACAGATGAAACCATGATGGGGTGAAATGTAGCGCGGCAAGAGGTGGAGAAGAGTAGCTCCATTGTGATCGAGTTGCGCAACATCCACTACTTTGTCACGGCTGCGGAGCATGGAAGCTTTCGCAAGGCGGCGGCGTTCCTGAATATCCAGGAATCTGCCGTCAGCCGCCGCATCCGCGATCTCGAGGATCGGTTGGGCGCTTCCTTGTTCCACCGCCATTTCGGCGGCGTTTCCCTCACGGTGGCGGGCGAACGGTTTCTGCGTCGTGTCCGCATCGCGCTCCAGCAGATCGAGAATGGCGTCAACGATGTCGCTGCGATCGGTCGATCCGAGGACGGCATCGTCAAGATCGGCATCTTCTCGTCCCTGGCGTCGGGTTTCCTGTTCGACCTGATGAAGGCGTTCGACGAGAAGCATCCGCGCGTGACGGTCGAACTGATCGAAGGCAATCCATCGGTCCATGTCGCGGCGGTCCGGCAGCTTCAGCTCGACGTGGCGTTCATCACCGGCACGGGCGAGTGGCCCGGCTGCGAAACCGAGCAGCTATGGACGGAAGGCGTGTTCGCCGTCCTGCCGGCGGAACACGGTCTTACGAAGCAGCAGAGCTTGCGCTGGCGCGATCTCGCCGGGGAGGCCTTCATCGTCAGCGATGCCGCGCCGGGACCGGAAATCCGCGATTATCTGGTCCAGCGCCTGGCGGATCTCGGCCGCCATCCGAACATCCATCCTCAATATGTCGGGCGCGATGTCCTCCTGTCGATGGTCGCCGTGGGGCGCGGACTGACAGTGGTCAGCGAGGCGGCGACCGGCGCGCGCTTTCCCGGTGTCGTCTATCGGCAGATCGCAGATGAGGTCCTGCCGTTCAGTGCGATCTGGTCGCGCCGAAACGACAATCCGGCATTTCGCAGGTTTCTCAGCCTTGCTCGAATACTGTCGCGATCCGAAAGCGCGTATATCAACCGGACGGGTTCGCCCGCTTCGCCTTCGCAAAGCCGCGATCCGTCCCGATGAACCGCTCCAGCATCGGAATGATCAGCCGCGCCGGGTCGGAGGCCGGCTGCCCGGCCTCGCGGGCGAGGATTTCGGCATAGGCGGTGAGATCACGATGAAGGCTCGCGGGCAGCTCCAGCGTGACCTTGACCGGCTTGTCGTCGACGATCGGGCCGAGCTTAAGTTTCGCCATTTCAGCCTCCATAGGGTTCGAGCACCAGGTCGCGCGTGACGATGACGCGGACGGGAAAGCCCGGCCGGATCGTCAGCGTCGGCGCGATGTTGAGCTGGCGCTGGACGATCTGTTGGCCGGTCTGGCTGATGCTGTCGGAAGCGCCGTTGCGGAGCGCACGCACGATGTCGCTCTCCTGCCCGGACGAGCCCGTTTCGGCGCCGACGCTGAGCAGGGTCGAGAGCGCGGCCGACTTGAACAGTTCTCCCCAATGATAGTCGACGCCATCTTCCAGTCCGGCAAAGCCCTCGGCGTCCGCGCCTGGCTGGCGCTCGAGCACGATCGAGCGGCCGTTCGGGAAGATCAGGCGATTCCAGACCAGCAGGACGCGGCGCTGGCCGAAGCCGACGCCGCTGTCATATTGGCCGACGACGCGGGAGCCCTGCGGGATCAGGAGGATGCGGCCGGTGGGGCTGTCGTAGATGTTCTCCGTCACCTGCGCGGTGATCTGGCCGGGCAGATCGGAGCGGATGCCGGTGATGAGCGCGGCGGAAATCACCGCGCCCGCCTGCAGGACATTGGCCGATGCGGGCGCGGCCACCCGATCGGGCGAAACCGTGCGCTTGTCGGGCGTCTGGTTGAGAAAGGCGAGCTGGCGATCCTGGGCCGAGGGCGTGGCCGGTTGCGGTGCGAGGCCAAGGCTGGCGAGATCGGTCGCGGGCGCCGTGGCGGGGGCGCTTGCTGATGTGCTGGCGGGCCGCGTCTCGGTGGACGAGAACAGGCGCGCGGTGCGCGCTGCTTCCAGCTCCTGCGCCCGGCGCTGTTCTTCCGGGCTGGGACCGGGCGGTGTCGCGGCCATGCCCGGCGTCGGAACCGTCCGGCCGCCATTCTGGGCATTGAGAATGGGGCGGCCGAGATCGCCGGGCAGCGGCGGGCCGAGCTGCGGCACGCCCGCATAGTCCTTGGGCAAGCCATTCAGCCCATCGGGCGTGGCGCGGTTGTCGGTGGAATAGAGTTCCTGTCCCCGATGTCCGTCGTTGCGGGACTGGAGCGCATAGACCAGCGCCCCGCCGACACCGATGCTGGCGACGAGGCCGAGCCCGGCCAGCACCTTGCGCGAGAGGCGGGTCACGCGCGGCGGCTCGGGACGCAGCCGCATAGGCGCTGCGGGCTCGCCCGAGAGCGGCCGTTCGTCGATGTCATCGTCGGGCCGCGAGCGCGGAGCCTCAGCGGGCGTCCGGCCGTCTTCCCGTTCTGGATCGCGGGGGTCGCTCACGATGCCGGCCTCCCATCGTTACGGGAGATGCGTACGCGCTTCTGGGTCTTGCCCGCGCCGAAGCGCAATTCGGCGGCGGCGAACAGCCGGTCGACGATCATGTAGTTGCCGCGCACGCGGTAGTTCACGAGCTCGGACGTGTCGCCTTCCGCGCCGACGACGAACAGCGGCGGCATCTCGCCTTGGCCGATGCCGCGCGGGAACTCGATGAAGACCTGCCGGCCATCGTCGAAAGCGCGCAGCGGCCGCCACGGCGCACGATCGCCGCTCACATCGTAGCGGAAGTTCACGCGCGCCAGATCGATGCCGGCCGAAACCGGCTGCGCCTCGACATTCTGCCGGCGCAGCGCGATCAGTTGGTCCTGCGGATATTGCCAGGACACCGACGCCATATAGGTCGCCGGCGTCGAGCGCAGTTCCATGTGGTAGGTGCGGCGATCGGTGTTGATGACCAGGTTGGTCAGCAGTTCGGCCCGGGTCGGTTTCACGAGGATGTGGATCTGCCGCGCGGCGCCGCCGCCGCTTTCGGTATCGCCGATGATCCAGCGCACCGTATCGCCGGCGGCGACCGGGCCTGCGCCGACGAGTTGCTCGCCGGGCTGAAGCGCGATGTCGGTGATCTGGCCCGGGGAAGTATAGACCTGATAGAGCGCGCCGCCGACGAAGGGATAGACCTGCATCGCATTGATGAAGCCATCGCGTACCGGCTGAACTCGCGCGGCCGCGTTCGCCTGGTTGACGCGCACGGTCGGATCGGCGGCCTCGGGTTGCGGTCGCGCGCCGGGAGCGACGGGCTTCAACTGGCCGGGGAGCGGCAGGGGCCTCGGGAGTTCGACGACCTCTACCGGCTTGGGCGGTTCGACCGCCTCCACGGCGGGCACGGCGTTGTCATAGGCGATTTCAGGCGGCGGCAGGTGGCTCGCGCAGCCGGCGAGCGCCGACGTGCAAAGCAGCACGAGCAGCAGGCCGGATGTACGGAATGCCGGATTGGCGGGGATGCGGAAAGCCGGACGCCCTGCACTCCAGGGGGCGGCTTTGCGGAGTGCGGGCGTCATTGTCCAAGCTCCTTCGACCAGTTGATGGCGTTGACGTAGATTCCGAGGGGGTTCTTCTTCAGCGTGTCGGCGTCCCGCGGAGGCTGCACGCCGACGGTGAGGATGGCCGACCAGCGTTCGGTGGAGGCCAGAGCGCCGTCCTGATAGCGCCGCTCGATCCAGGCGACGCGGAAGCTCGACGGCGAGGCGCGGATGACGCTCGACACGTCCACCGCCACCTGGCTCTTGCCGACCTTGGCGAAGGGATCGTTCGACCGGGCGTAGTCATTGAGCGCCAAGGCCCCGGCCTGGGTCGTGAAGTCGTAGGCGCGCAGCCAGTTCTGCCGCACGATGATCGCGTCGGCGGGGATCGAGCGGACCTGTTCGACGAAGCGCGCGAGGTAGAAGGCGATCTGCGCGTCGTTGGGCTGATAGTCGGCGGTCGCGGGCGCGATCGCCTGAGCGGCCCCCAGCCGGTCGACCTGCACCACCCAGGGCACGATCGAGCCGTTCGCCGATTGCCAGACCAGCGCGGCGCACAGACCCATCGAGAGCGCGAGCGAACCGAAGGCCATGAAGCGCCAGTTGCGGGCCTGCACGCGGGCGGAGCCGATGCGCTCGTCCCAGACCTGGGCGGCGCGCTGATAGGGCGTCTCGGGCTGTGGGGATTTGCCGTAATGGGTGGCCGGTCGGTTGAACATGGTCAGTCGCTTTCGGAGAGGTTGACGGAGGAGCCGCCGCCGTGGCTGTCGCCGCTGCGCACCGCATGGGCCGCGGCCTGAACGCCGTGCGTCATTTGCTGTGAGCGCTTCATGCTCTTGGCCCAGGCCGGCGGGCCGTCCGTGGAGGGCGCCTGGGCGGCGGTTGGCGCGTCGCCGTCGACCGTACCGGCGGTCGATGAC